>WRAI01000013.1 GCA_009780275.1 Oscillospiraceae bacterium
CCACTTGTGAGTATTCGCGGCCGAATAACAGGCTGGTTGTTGTGGCTCGGAAAGTATAAAGTTTAATTGAAAACAAAAAAGAGAATTAAAAGACATAAATCCCTTAATTCTCCCCGTTGTGGTGCGGCTAAGAGGACTTGAACCTCCATGGAATTGCTTCCACATGGACCTGAACCATGCGCGTCTGCCAGTTCCGCCATAGCCGCACGACATTTGACTTTGGCATTATACTATGATTTAACAGCCATGTCAAGGGGGCAGACGTAAATCTGCCTCCATTTTAGACGCACGATGAGAGGCTTTGCTAATGCCTTTTGTGCATGTTCTCTCTGAAAGCGAAAAGGGGCGAACACAGTCCGCCCCTCAGTGTTACACTATGCCATTGGTGGCTCACGCCATTCAACTTCCAACATCATGCGCACCATGCCGGTGAGCAGTTGTTGCGTATGAAATTCAAAGTTAGGATTAAAGATAAATGCCGGCGTACCCGGAGGCGTGCCTGCACTGGCCGTGCTTGTCATAACTCTGTGATAATACAAGAATGATACTGCGTCACGCGCCCAAGACTGGATGCCGCCCTGGCCGCCGCCGATGTGCCAATCGGCAAAGGCGGTCGCATCGGGGAAGTCCTCTGTTTCATAGCCCAATGCCGTCATCATGCGCGCCAAGCCAACGGCTGCCTCAGCACGTGTCAGCGTGTAATTTGGTCCGAAACCGAACACACCGCCAAATTCACCGCCACGCAAGATATCCATAAGCGCCAATGCTTGGATTTCAATAAACTGTGGATGAGTTGCCGGCACATCAGGGAAGAGCGGCGTAACAGGAATTGCAGGAAGATCGATGGCGTTTCTATCCGCCCAATCGGTCACAACTTGACTAATATTCTCTAAGCCTGTATACGCTACCATGTAGTCGGCCAGTAATTCGGCGATATACCAGCGCGGCGCGCCCGCACGATACAATACACCTTCAGGTAGTGTTGCACCTACAATGCCGGCGTTGCGCGCGCGCACCATATCGGAATAGGCCCAGCTGTTCGGGGTGTCTGCGGCTATGGGCGCCGTGGTGTACGCCGCTTGCGTGAATACAGGCGTGAAGGTTATCAAACCTGTTTCAGCATCGGTGATGGTGGCAAACCAGCCAATGCCGTCTGACAAGGCAGCATTGGCGCTGATTGTTGTACCACTGGCAACGCCAGTCTCTGTAACAATGGGTGGTGCAACCAAGTCAATGGCATATGCACTGAACGCATTTGTCGTCAAGCGACGGTTGGTCGGACGCCATTCAACGTCAACCGAGCCGGTGTCAACATTGGCGTGGAAGGCGTTATAGCGATCGACCCACGGCGAATATGTTGTAAAGTCCATGCCGTCGTCAGTGATGGTCATGTAGCGGAAGAAAGCGTCATGGTTGGATTGAAAGTAGCTGTTGGTGCTGGTAATCAAACGCGAAACGTCAACTGTTTGATAGTTCATCATCATTTCAAGCACCACACTGCCGTCGTCACGTGTGCGGTAATGCGTCACCGCGCCGCGGTCGTGACCGCAGAGAACAACTTGAATAGCAGGATTGGGGTTGATGATGTTATCCCAAATGCCTTGGCCAACAGCCCGCTGAGAGCCGCCGTAGCTTATGTTGAAACGTCCGCCGCCGTTGTGGCTCAGGTATTGATGAACCTGCACAATAATGTTGCGGTGACCGTATTGCTCAATCAGTCCCTCGACCCAAGTCTGCGTTGCGGCATTGGCTTCGCGCCCCATACCTAAGTTGATGAACAAGAAGTCGCGTCCGCCCATAGTAATCAAGTTGTAGCTGTGAATATTCTGGTCGTCGTGGAAGCCGTAATGATCTTGCCCCGCGAAACGTTGCGCGCCAAACCATTGCGCAAACTGTGTGTAATCGCCCATGTCGAACCATTCGCCGGGCGGCAATCCGCCCGGCGGGTTGCCGACTTCATGGTTGCCTGCGACAACGCCCCAAGGTACGCCGTATGTGTCCAAAATGCCAAATGCCTCGCTGGCGACTTCCCATTGGCCGTGACCAATCGGGCCGCTGCTGATGATGTCACCGCTGTGCGTCATGTAAGCAATGTAGCCGTCACGATAACGCCAAGCAACGTGCTGCATGAGTATGTTGTAAAGCCCGACAATGTCAGTAAAGTCATAGTTTGTCCGTGTGGCGTTGATGGTCGGCCCTCTCTCGGCTTCACGCAATGATAAGAACAGCGGTAAATGCTGTGTATCGGCAAGCCAAGCAAATGTATCGGCACCGTTGCCGACCATAACGACCTCGGCGCGCGCTCTGAGTTCACCATTTACCGCGTAAGTGCCGGCGTTGACAACAACGCTGGCATCTAAGCTGCCGCCGCGTGTGCCGACGGTCTCCCAAGTGCCGGTGTTGGGATTATATACTGAGAAGCGCACACGCTCGCCGCCTATGCTTTCGCCGCTGTAACTGAGCGCAACATCACCGGTGTAGTTGCCCACGTCGACGGTGAACTCGTGCGCGGGAATTGCCGTCGTTGTTTCTGTCGTCAAATCTACACCGAGCATGGTCAGGCCGCGTAATTGGGCATTGTTTAAGGCTTGGACGCCGCTGTCGCGTGCTGTCGTGCCACTTACCGACAGTGGCGCGACAGTGAAGATGGTAACGTCCATCGGGTCGCCGCCCGGCGATTCAACAACAAACTCAAAATTGTTGCCATCCATAGAAAAGTCACGCGCGGCGGGGAAAACCAAGTCGTTGAATACAACAAATTCGACGGTTCTCATCACATTGCCGTTTTCGCGCAGTTCAAGTGTATGACGTCCGTTAGGCAACATCGTAGTATCAAGCGTGTAGGCCGCTGACGAAACGATAGCCGATAAGTCTTGACCCGTTACATCAAAAACAATGTCAAGTACGGGCGAGGTGTTTGGCATATTGCCGTTCCAGCCGTCGCCTATGCGGGTTTGTGCACCCGGCACATAGTTGGAAGGCACTACCGTATGTGCCGTGCTGCCCTGGGCAGTGTGCGGGAATTGAATGAGTTGTGCCGGCTGAAGAATTGTGCCGGCAAGGTTTGGCAGTGTGAGAGATATATTGCGAACAAAGAAGTCTTTTAGATTGTGGGGTTCAAACCCGTTGCCAAACGGCGTTTCACCCAGGATAAACATATATGTCAGTGTGCCCGAAGCAATACGCAGCGTAACTGTATTATTCTCAACAACCAGTTGCTGGTTCAGTGGTACACTACTCGTCTCCCATCGGCCGGTAACATTGCCATCATTTGTGATGTGGCCCATAAAGTTGGTTTGCAGCACATCATTCATTAACAGACCTATATTGGGCAATCGGGTGGCATCGTGGAGTTCGCTATGCTCAAACGTCAGCCTTGCTGTTTCGGCGATCGGCATAGTGTTTAGCAGTGTTCCATTGAGTGCAAGGCTGAGTTCGCCGCTTCCGTGCGGGGCTTGGTAAAGCAAGTCAATTTCGCCGCTGAGTACGTCGTTGTCCTCGACATTGATGTCAAAGTCGGGGCGTGGCTGCACTGGGCCTGGTGTGGTGCGCGGCTGCCACGGACCGTGCGCGTCGCGCTCGGCTTGGCGGTAACGCACAATTTCGCCGTATGCATTAGTATCGCCCGGACGAGGTTGTGACGCGATGTAAATCTCGCGGAATTCTACTGAGTGATACTGGTCAACAACTGCTGTCAAGCTGATGCCGGTGATGTTGATAACGCCACCGCTTGCTAGACTGGCAAGGGTTTGGTTTGCCAAAGGGCTCCAACGGCGGAACAAGGTTTGGCGTAGGTCGACACGAACCATTTGCGAGTCGATGGCATCGGCCTCGGCCCATGAGCCTACGGCATGGAACGCCGGACTGATGTGCCAATCTTGGTTGTTGACTTCTAAAATCAAGTTCCAGTGCGGGCTGACAATGCGCCCGCCGCTTGCATGTTCGGGGATATATACATCAAGGAATAAGTAAGGCGTTTCATTGACATTGACGTTGAAATTGACTCTGGCACTGGTGCCGCGCCATCCAACGTTGTTGGCCGTGTGGAAGTGACTGTTGGTGATAATTACTGTGCCGTCGCTTTCAACTGCGACGGTGCCGACTTCCATGCCGGCCTCTACGGCCTGTGTCCCGATAATAGTGCCGGGCGTAAAGGTGCCGGGTGCAAGGAAGTTGTGTACCGCATCGCTGCCTGCCTGTGCTAACGGCGCAGACAGTCCGACAGTGCTGAGCAGTAGAGCTATCGCAAGGACGACACTGAGGATATTTTTGCGCTTCATGGTGGGTTCTCCTTTTTATATTTCTCTAGGCGTTTGGTAATAGATACAGCCATCATAGCATATTTGGACAAACAATGCAAGAAAAAATCTTTGCCCCTGGCAAAGATTTTTTGAAATACTTGTTTATATAATGGAATGCCTGTGCATGCGCCTCATATCAAGGTTAAAAGCACAAAATCAATACACCAACTTCTCCGTCAAATATGCCGTCAGTTCATCAATTTTTACGCGTTCTTGCACCATTGTGTCGCGGTCACGGACAGTGACTGCATTGTCTCCTGCCGTCTCAAAGTCAACGGTGATGCAGTATGGCGTGCCGATTTCATCCTGGCGCCGATAGCGCTTGCCAATTGAGCCGGCCTCATCATAATCGCACATAAATTTTTTGCAGAGTAACTCGTAGATAGGCGTGCACTCATCGGCCAGCTTTTTAGATAAGGGTAAGATTGCTGCTTTATATGGCGCGATGGCGTGGTGCAGGCGCAACACAACGCGCGTATCGTTCTCGGCGACGGTTTCTTCCTCATAGGCGTCAACCAGGCAGAGCAACGCCAGCCTATCTACACCGATAGCCGGCTCAATGACATAGGGAATGTACTTCTCTTCGCCCTCTTCGCCGACTTCCATCGACTGGCCTGATGCCGCTTGATGACTTTTTAAGTCAAAATCACTACGGTGGGCAACACCCCACAATTCGCCCCAGCCGAATGGGAATTTATATTCAAAGTCAGTTGTGGCTTTGGAATAGTGCGATAGCTCATCTTCACTGTGATCGCGCAGGCGCAGATTTTCTTCCTTGATGCCTAAGCCGAGCAGAAAGTCCTTGCAAAATTGTTTCCAATAGGCGAACCATTCCATATCGGTGCCGGGCTTGCAGAAGAATTCCATCTCCATTTGCTCAAATTCACGCGTACGGAACGTGAAATTGCCTGGTGTGATTTCATTGCGAAAACTTTTGCCGATTTGCGCTACACCGAATGGAACTTTGCGCCGCGTAGTGCGTTTGATGTTTTGGAAGTTGACAAAGATGCCCTGCGCCGTTTCGGGGCGCAGATACAGCTCGGTAGAGCTTTCGTCGGTCACGCCTTGGTGGGTTTTGAACATCATGTTAAACTTGCGGATTGACGTAAAATCATGTTTGCCGCAATGCGGACAGTTGATTATATATTCTTCAATAATAGCCAGCATGGCATCGTTGTCCATGCCCTCAGGCTTGATGTCGAGCTTTCTGGCTTTGGCGTAATCTTCAATTAAATGGTCGGCGCGATGGCGCATTTTGCAGCCCTTGCAGTCAATCAGCGGGTCGTTGAAGTTGACAACATGACCGCTGGCCTGCCATACCGCGCTATTCAGCAAAATCGAACTGTCCAAGCCGACATTGTAAGGACACTCCTGTACGAATTTTTGCCACCATGCCTTTTTTAAGTTGTTTTTCAGCTCAACGCCGAGCGGGCCGTAATCCCAAGAATTGGCTAAGCCGCCGTAAATCTCGCTGCCGGCATAGACGTAGCCGCGGCCCTTGCACAGTGCAACGATTTTATCCATTGTGACTGACATTACGATACCTCCGTGAATTATATGGAGGTATTATAACACAACTGTGCCGACAAGGCAAGCCGGAGTGCTCGCTTGCATCCTTTATATTTCCTCAATCTTCACAACCACTTCCCACTCCTTGATTTCAACGCTAAATTTAACCGTGCGCTGTGCTGTATTTTTTAGCTTCAAGTCAAGGTTGCCATAGTAGACTGTGGCATCTTCGCCATCCTCGATATAAGGGATTTCGTTTTCGTCATGGTCATGATATTCGACAATCTCCATGCTGAAGTCTTGGGCGGCATTATATAATGTCGTGGCAATTTGGCAGATGCCGCCGCCGTATTCGTCCACCTTTTCACCATCAACAAAAATCTTGGCTTTCTTATATCCGCGTTCGGGCGTGCGTGCGCCGACTGTTTCGTTGAATGAGAACGTTGCGCCTGGCGCAACAGTCGCAATACTGATGGACTCGGCGGCAAGCTTAAGGTTAGTGACACGACCATCTTGACGGTCAATGATAGGTGTTTTGAATGTGGCGGCTTTAAGTGGCTGGGGTGTGGGTATGGGTGGCGTAAGGCGCGGTGCTCTCATCGCGTCGCGACTTGATGAGGTAGGTGTAGGTGAAGCCTGTATGGGAGAGGTAGGGTGTAGCAACTCCGGTGTGATGTGCGTAGCAGGTGCAAGTGTGGGGGCGACGGCTCTCGATTGACCGTGACATGCCGAAAACAACATTAACACCATCGACAACATAATGGCAACACGTCTCATCGCACCGTCACAAGCTCCAGCAAGTCTTGAAAAAAGTGTTTCCACGTCTTGCGGCCGACGCTGTCTCGAGCCACGATGTCATGATTGGCCATTATTTCGCCATCAAGCGTGACAGTCAATTCGCCCAGTTTCTGGCCTTGCTCAATGGGAGCTTGTACGTCGTCGGCAATGTCAATGCTTATTTCAATGGCATTGGATTTGCTCTTCTCAACCAGTATGCGCTCACCACCTGCGACAAGAGGCATAACAGTCGCCTCCAAGCCTTGCAGGACAGGCACGGGCGAAAGTTCGCCCTCGGGCATAGTGTTTTTCAGCGCATAGTTGGCAAAGCCGAAGTCGAGTAAATCGCGTGCCGCTTTAAAGCGCAAATCCGACGTTTCGGCCGCCATGACAACGGCGATAAGCTCCAAATCATCCCGCTCGGCGCTAGCGGCAATACAGCATTTTGCCTTGCCTGTTGAGCCGGTTTTCAGACCCGACGCGCCGGGATAAAAACGGACCATCTTGTTGGTGTTATCAAGCCCGAACATGCCGTCGCGCAACGTATCTTGCCAGATGGTGGTGTACTCCTTCACCCCGGGGTGATATTTGAGCAGCGCGGCACTCATCAAGGCGATGTCGTGCGCGGTCGTGATGTGGTCGTCGGCGTCCAGTCCGCAGCAGTTGACAAAGTGCGTGTTACTCATGCCAAGTTCGTGAGCACGGCCGTTCATCTTGCCGACAAAACTACTCTCGGCACCGCTGATATGCTCGGCCAACGCAACCGAGGCATCATTGCCTGAGGCGATAACCATGCCTTTCATCAAGTCATGGACGGTGTACTGTTCGCCCTCTTCTAAGAACACTTGGCTGCCGCCCATGCTCTGTGCGTGGGCACTGATGGTGACTTTGTCGTCGCGATTAATCAGCCCGCTGTCGAGAGCCTCCATAACAAGCAGCATGGTCATAACTTTAGTGACGCTGGCAGGCGCGAGTTTTTCATGGGAATTTTGTTCGTAGATGATTTTGCCCGTTTCTTTTTCAATCAGGCAGACAGACGGAGCATCAACCGACGGCGGCACAGGTGCAGACATTGCCGTGACGCCTAAAAGTAGCAATATGCACAAAATGAGCGATAAGCTGGATTTCAAAAATTTCATGTCATTTCTCCTTGTGGTGGTGTCATGCAATAGCGTTTGAAAAATTGTGACATTGCATACAAGGAAAAAATCAACAAAAAGCCTCACAAAGATAGAGATGTTCTATCAAGTGAGGCTTTTGTGCTTATTTAAATTTCAAAACATCTGTGTGTGAAAGAATCTGCCTTGATTTAGGATATAAAGCCCATCTAAACGCTGGGTGAACGTCCCAATCATAGCCAAAATCAGAATAACTTGCGGTTAAATATTTGTTTTCTTCAAAGCGTTTTCTGTCAATGAAGCCGCCCCTACGAAGCTTTTGTCAACTAAACTACGAATTGTTTGATCTGCGCGTAGAACTCGGCACCTTCTTCATCGGTGCCTTGTACGCTGACTTTGACCGGCTTGGTCAGGTCTATGCTGAACAGACCCATGATGCTCTTGGCGTCAATGACGTAGCGACCGCTGACAATGTCAATGTCGAACATCTGCGCTGCCGCCGTGTTGACAAACAACTTGACATCGTTGATGGAGTTGAGGAGTACATTAAATTCTTTCATAGATAGACCCTTCCTTCTTGCCAAAATTTGGTACGCTGTGATATGCTTAGTGTACACCACTTCGAATAAAAATGCAAGGGGAATTTTTTATGTTATTTGCCATTTTGACAATAGGCTGCAAAGCCAATCAGTCGGAGTCAGCTGTTTTGGCAGCCGAAATGGTGGCGCGAGGACATACACAGGTCAATTGGCATGATGCCGCCGATGCTTATGTTATCAACACTTGCACTGTTACGGCAAGCAGTGATAGTAAGTGCCGCGCAGCGATTCGGAAAGTCAAAATGACGCGTTCCGACGCGGTGGTTGCCGTGATGGGCTGTCTTTCACAACTGGAGGATTTATCCGAACTGAGCGTGGATGTGGCGCTGGGAACGGACAATCGGGGAGACATGGTTGAACAGTTGGAAGCGGAAATTGCGTGTAGGGGCGGCACCATTCTACCCGTAATTGTTGCTGCACGCGGCAAAATGCCGTCTCTACAACGTACGCGGCATCTGCTTAAGATCCAAGATGGCTGCGACAACCATTGCTCGTATTGCATTATTCCGACAGCGCGGGGGCAATCATGGTCAATGTCGCAAGATGAGATTTTAGTGCAACTGCGCAGCTTAGAAGATGTAAAAGAAGTTGTCGTCACCGGCATTGAGATTGCCTCGTATGAACCCTCGCTGTCGGCGCTGATTGCCGCAATGTGTCAAACGCGTCCCGATATTCGTTTTCGTCTTGGCTCGCTTGAACCACGCATCATTACCGACGCATTTTTGAATATAATGGATGGTTTGCCGAATGTTTGTCGCCATTTTCATGTGCCGCTGCAAAGCGGTTGTGGCGCAACGTTGGCGCGCATGAACCGGCAATACACAACGACGCAATTTTCCGATTGCCTGGCAAACATCCGAATGCGGTGGGATGACGCGGCGATTACAACGGATTTTATTGTCGGATTTCCTGGCGAAAGTGAGGCAGAATGGGAAGATTCTTTAGCGTTTTTTAAGTCATGCGGGTTCGCCAAGGCGCATGTTTTTCCCTATTCGCAGCGAGCGGGCACGCTGGCTGCAAGTATGGACGAGCAGGTCACGATAGCTGTTAAAAAAACGCGTGCAAAAGAGGCGGGTGGCTGTGCCGAGAAAATGTCGGAAGAATATGCGCGCCAATGGGTTAACAAGAAAGTCGAGGTGTTGTTGGAAGTCAAAAAAGACGGCTTATGGCAAGGGTATGCTGAAAATTATTGTTTGGCAAAAGTGGATATGGGCGCGGGAGATTTTAAAAATCAGATAGTGCGGGGCATTGTAGTAAGTGTTGAAGGGAAAGTATTGAAAGTGAGAGTGTAGAAGTGCGTACTTTACCCTTGCGGCCAACACAGTTCGGCTCTACTTTGTCCGCAATTTCTCTAAGACTGGCAAGATACGCGCTTCTGCCATCTCTTTTGGTGCAAGTTCATCAACGGCACGGAATACAGTTTTTTCATCAATCATAGTCAGGTTTTGTGATTGTATCCATGTAGTAATCGCGTTGAGAATAACACTGCGAAACAAGAATGGCGTGCCGTCAACTATGGCATCGAGCATGGCACGGCTGTTGCCTTGCCAAATCAGCGTGTTAAAAAAATGATTCATGTCATGTTCCTCCTTGGCAACAGTATATGCGCCAAAAAAAGGCGAGTTGCCCCGCCCTAGGTGTAGTTTCTTGTCGGACAGCGGGCAATAAGATGAGAATATTATCCCAATGTTGCCCGGATATTGTCCGCAGCTACATGCTGCTATTCGTCGTCAGTGCCAGTAGACTCCGAGCGCGCTTTACGTACAGCCGTTATGCCGTTTTCCATTTCAATAACAGTGCGCCCGTTGTATAAGCCGCATGAGCTGCACATACGATGGGCAAGACGATATTCGCCGCAACGGGTGCAAACCAACAAGTGTGGTGTCGCCAATTTCCAATGCGAACTGCGGCGCTTATTGCGCCGTTGTTTTGATACCTTACTCTTAGGGACTGCCATATGATTAACCTCCAAATTTGACCACAGTACAAGATAGTATATATCAAACTTTGCGGCTTGTCAAGCCTTTTTATCAAGGCTGCTAAAAAATGAGTTTTACAGCAAATGGCTGAGAAAAATGCTCACCGACACAAAATAAATCAGCAATCCGGCGATGTCTTTGATAGATGTGATAATTGGTGCCGAGCCTGCCGCTTGATCGATGCCCAGTTTAATGAGCAAAAACGGTACTAAGAAACCTAGCAATGCCGCCAATGTCATGGTGATGACTAATGAAAGTCCGACGGCTAAGCCGAGCATGACTTCGCCTTGCCAAATTGTTGCGACAGCGCCTGAAAGTATGCCGACGACAACGCCTAAACTGAAACCAATGCCGACTTCTTTGATAAAATGTTTGAAAAAATGGCTGACATTAACGTGTCCCAGCACGACGCCGCGCGCAAAGACAGTCGATGACTGTGTGCCGACATTGCCGCCCATATCCATAATTAACGGAATAAAAATCGCCACCGCCGCAATCGATTCAAGCACATCCTCAAAACCCTCAATCACAAAGCCGGCTAATACGCCGGCAACAAGCGTGATAAACAAAAAGGGAAGACGCACTTTCCAGATGCTCAAAAGACTGCCGCTGATGAGGACTTCGCTGCGATTGGCTTCTTTTTTTGCAAGAATACCGGCTTGCGTAAACATATCTTCAGTAGCTTCTTCCTCCAAGATATCCATAGCATCGTCAACAGTGATAATACCGACCAGGCGGTTCTCCTTATCGACGACAGGCACGGCCAGCCAGTCGAGCTTTTGCAACAGCCGCGCCACTTCTTCTTGGTCTGTATCCGTTGAAACACTGGCCGAAACATCTTTCATAATGTCTTCGATTTTTTCGTTGGGGTCGGCAATTAGCAACCCGCGCAACGACAAAGCACCTTCCAATTTTCGGGCGTGGTCGGTGATATAGAGTGTGTAGATAGTTTCTTTATCCTTGGCGTTATGTTTGACTTTTTCCAATGCTTCGGCAGCCGTCATATCACGGCTGATACGTACATATTCCGGCGTCATAATGCGTCCTGCCGTCTGCGCCTCATAACCCATGAGTAAGTTAGTCATTTGGCGTTCTTGCGGCGAGAGCGCGGCAATCATTTTCTTGGCAACCGTTGCCGGCAACTCATCAAGCAGGCGCACACGATCGTCAGGCGTGAGTTCTTCGATGGCCTCAATGGCGGCCTCGTCGGTAAAAGAGTGAATGAGTGCCAGTTGGTCGTCGGTATCAAGTTGCTCAAAGACAAACAAAGCCTTGTCTTTGGGTAATAACCGATAGACAATGACTTGGTGTTTCGCCGGTAATTCCAACATCGTATCGAGGATATCGACTTCGTTGGCGTTAGTGAGCAGGTCTTTGAGCGAGGGCATGTCATTTTGTTTGAGATGCTCTCTGACCAATGCCTGAAAGGTAGTTGGGGTCATGATAATCCCTCCTTAGCGTATTTAGAATATTGGTAATGCAGACACGACTGCCGTCCGGATCCATGAGCCCACCTCCTCTTTCGATTGTAATGATTATGATTATATCTCATTTTTGCATAAGTTGTCAATGGTGGGGTCTTAAGAATTTAAAGTCCATAGTTTACACGGCGAAGCCAGCAAATTAGTCGGTACAAAATGCTTGACAAACTAATATTCGCGTGTTATAATTAGCTTTGTAAACTACCAAACTAATCAGATGCTCGATGATTACAAAATTGATTGTCAGATAGTTATTTTTTAGTATTTGCAAGACATACACGAATTTCAACAATTCGTAATTGCGCTGGTATAGCTCAGTTGGTAGAGCAGCTGATTTGTAATCAGCAGGTCGTCGGTTCGAGTCCGACTCCCAGCTCCAGTCTATGCCCCTTATGAGGGTTCGCGAGGTGCGAACCCTCATAAGGGGCATAGTATATATCTTAGCAAGATAGTGTGATGTCACGAATTTATATTTTGGGCATAAGAGGTGAAGAAAATGTCAGATTGTAAGTATACGAAAATCGAAGATAACATTAACGATGTTTTGGTTGGTGAACGGCAAAAACTTGCGTTGGATTTTGTTGATTTCCTTCGCACAAACGATATGCCCATTGAATTGAATATTTTTTGGCATCAAGGAAGTAAAGGCCACTTTTGGTTTGCCAACTACAAAGAAACGGAAGCCGTTTGCTTTATTCTTATTGATGGCGACCCCAATATCCCTAACTCATGGGAGATATTCACCGGCGAAAACGAAAAAAGTGCGCCGGAGTGTACTACCGACGATGAGAAATTAAAAGAAATGGCGTGGCAACACATAAACTTCTGCGGCAAAGATTGCGGCGGCAGTTGTAAGCCGGGCAAAAGTAGAATAATACTTGGAAAGAATTTTGATAATGTCTGCGGCTCTGCAATGAACTTTCCCAATCCCGATGGGGAAACGTTGAACTATGCTAAAAAGCTGATAACGCTTACAATCAATACGATTGACAAGGCATAGTTCTGTTGTGCAAAATAAGCAAAACCAACCATATCAACGGCGTATCAAAATAATAGCGAAATTTATATTATCTGCGAAAATAAACAAAATAAAAAAATCAGGAGGGAACAGCAATGTCAATTAACAAAACGATTGAAATTGATTTAAAATCAATGGTAAAAAAGGAGGTCAGACCTCATTCAAATATTTCTTTATCTTATGAGGACGGTTTTATGATAATGAAAGCCGGAGAGAACGATGGTGATGCGTGTATGATGACACAACAACAATTCACCGTACCTATAAAAATTGAATTACGCGCAAAAACAGACAAAACAGACATTAATTTGGAGTTTGCTCAAATTTGTATAGCATATAACCACGATAAAGTCCGAAACGAATATTTCATTATGGATAATGAGAACGGAAAACATAAGTTCGCAGCCCTGACAGAAACACCTAAGGTCAACGAGTTCGTCGACATTGAATGGATAATTGAAAAAGAAACAATGATTGTCAAAGTAAACGGACAAATACAACATCAAAGCAGCGATTACAAATATATACAAATGTATAAGGAATCTCCCGAATACAATTTTTCGTCGGAGATTACCATTAATACATACAACGGGTCGACTTTAACTGTAGAAAGTTTGCGCGTAACAGATATGAGTTAAGGCAACCACCATATAGGCTTCACCGGATCAAACGCCGAAGCGGTGGAATGTGCGAAAAAGTTGATGGATATGAGAAAACACGCCATCGACAGAGGAGAATAATGCTTGTAGGAGGAAATGCGAATGTCAGAAATCACTACTTTGGCATATCAAAAGGAACACAAGCCGAAAATTGAAGAAGTAATTCCTGCAATGTTGAAAAACAATTCTGAAAAGATTGCGTTAGATTTTGTAGCCTTTCTGCGTGAAAGCAAAATAAATCCTACATGGACTCTTCACAACGCATGGAAAGTTATGAATAAGGGCAAACCTATTTGCTATATAAGGTTGGGTTGTTGTTTTTGGAGGAGTAAACATAGCGATGATGGTAGGTGGGAAGTTACGCCATATCTCAATCATATGAGCGAATATGAAAATGCCGTACTTGACGAAGGGTTGCAAGATTTAATTTGGGATAATTTGTGCTATTGCAAGTCTTGCGGAAATAATTGTGCAGGAAGTGTAAACAAAACAATTCTCGGCAAAGAAATTGAGAATATCTGCGGTGGAAACATCGGCTATCGTTTCCCTGTTCCGATTACAAACCCGGATGATACAGAAATCGACGGTATAAAAAGGTTGCTTGAATTAGAGAAAAAAGCAAGAGCAAAGGGTAGTCCAAAATAAGCAGTTTTGGCATTGCCAAGTCGGTGGCTGCTAATAATTATAATCAATATTAATCAATATTAGGTACAAGGAGGAGGGTAACATGACAAACTTTGAAGAAATCGCAAAGCAATCAGCAAAAATACGACGGGAAAGCATAAAACTTATTCCCGGAAATTGTAAAATCAATCCGCAATGTCTTGGTTCTATGACGAACGAGGTGTTTGTTGCGGCATTTCGTGAAATGCAACAGCTGTTTATTGACATTTATACTGATGCTGAAAAAGCCCCCTTTGATTGGGGGTATCCGGCAAAAAAATAACTCGATAGAACTTTGGAGTACGGCTTACAACCGTATTCCAGACTTCTTTTGCGGAATATCAAGGATGAGTACGTTTTCTGACGGCAAGTTGATTGTTTGCTCACAAACCGGCTTAAAACCGTATGACCCTATGAGTGGCTTTAGGTCTGATACAAATAGTCATAAAAAAATAGATTTAATATTTTACAAGCTGACAGACTTCGGGTTTGAGTTTGATGGTTACGATAAAAAAGCGGATTCATTTACTGTTTCCTATAATAAAAACCCTATGGTTCTTTATGTTTTACATATGTACGCAAAGTCAATCGATTACAGTCCTCAAACCGGAGCCGGGGATGTTAAGTTCAACAGTTTTTCCTACCGTTGGGTTGAAAATCCAAGCGAACAAAAACATGAGCCGATATTTCTTGTGAAAATGGATATGTCACCGAGAGAATTGCAAGACATTCAGTATTGGCTTTACGATAAAGCGAAAGAATATGGTTATGCTATCGACAAGAAAAAGCCGTTTGATAAGAACGCGATAAATTACAAAAAAGGGTCAAAGCAGTTTATGCTTGCCGGAGAAAAACATTTTGGCGAGGAATATTTGGGTAACACCAATAAAATATTTACCAAAGTTATATTCCGCAATATATTTGGCTCACATCCAGAAAAAGTTGCGGCATTGGCAAAAAAATGTCCCGGCGTGTTCGGGGAAAGCAGCGCAAATTGCGACCCAAATTGTAAGGGATTTAATATAAATCATTGCAAAGGCGAAAATAAATACAAGCCGTGCAGCATGAGAATTTTATATTCATTTGACGAAAAAGATTTTGCAAACTGCGCTTATAAGTCGTTTTGGTTTTTCAACCCGACATTAGACAGTTTCAAGGATATTTTTGAGTTGTTTGTGATTGAGAATAAGGTTAAAGTGATGTAGCGAATAAGCATTTTGTAAACATTGCTTACGGCTGCAACTCGCATGGTTGTAGTGTTTTTCTATGCCCCTTATGAGGGTTCGCACCATAATGCCGTACACAAGGCTCGAATACCATCGGTGCGCAAAAACAAAATCCGCAAGCAATTTACTTGCGGATTTTTGCTATTCTATCTTAAATAATAATTAGCGGCGCAATTCGTAAATCGAAATCCGGCCAGTCGTTGTTGTCAGCCTAAATTGTGCGTCGGCACTGCTATGCGTGACAATCGGAATATCGCTTGAAAAGCGGCCGGTCGTTGTTGATTGTTGTACCGTGACAGGCTCGCCGCCATTTGGCACGACCACACTAATGCGGCCGGTCGTCGCACGCGCAACGATGCTGTTGGGCACCGTTGTGCTGGTTAGTTCAATTCTACCTGTCGTACTTCGCGCATCAATTGCACCAAATGTGCCGGAAATCTCATGCCTGCCTGTTGTCGTATGCGTCTGAATGGCCTGTACCTCAGTGTTGAATGCCTCAACACGTCCCGTTGTCGTACGCAAATTGATGATGTCGGCATAGACGGCATTAAGTTCAACACGCCCTGTCGTTGTGCGGGCGCTCAACTCGCTCGCGTGGATATTGTCGATGGTTATGCGTCCGGTAGTTGTTGTAATGTTAAGTTGGTTAAGCCCTTGGCTGAGGGCACGTGGAATCAGTATTTCCAGTCGTTTGGCTGGCATATGTCGGCGTCTTGCACCATCGGCACGAAAGTTGATGTTTAATATATTGTTATCAACTCTGTAGTCAAGCTGCTGTCCTTCGCGTAATGCACGGCGCGAAAATTCGGTGATGCGAATGTAGTTGCTGTCGTGTATGTCAACGCTGACAGCTCCGGTCGTCCAGCTGATTGTTAAGTTGTCAATGTCGTTGGCAGATACGCTATACATCACAGACTCGTTCATCGGACCGAAACTAAACCAATCACCATCCAAGCCAATGATGCCGCTGAAAATAAACCATACGCTCAACCCCAGCAATGCCAATGCACTGATGCACCGACATGCAATCGTTACAATTCTTGTCTTGCTCAATGTCTTTCCCCCCTGTCTTTCTTGATTGAGAAAAAGAGATTAATCAGTGCCTCGACAGCCCCGCCAACGGGGAAGATAATCCACGTAATGTGCCATGCGAAGGTGGAGAAGCTAATGACAAAATACAGCACGAGGATGATCGACCACAAGGTCGAGGAAATAGCTTTGCGCATTTGTTTGTACTCTTGAGTTGATGCTTGCCACTCTTTGAATTCTTCGACTACGGTATCGTCCTCTTTGTGATATTGTGGTTTTGTCATACTGTTGTAAATGAGTAACCCTGTTGCTGCGGCCGCGCCGATGAACAAAAAGGACAACCCAATAGCGTCGGCATACGCGACCTCCAATTCGCTCAAAATAATCAACGGCAACACGCAAAGAATGTACATCATTACTGCTACGGCGGTTAGCATTGCCGATTTGCGGCGCATAGCTTCACTTTCCTGCGAGCCGCCTTTGGCGTCGTCTTCCAGTTGTCGCAATAGTGCGCTCACGTCACCAATGCCCGCGACAGCGATGTTAAATGCTGCTTCAGGCGACTTTCCATCGGAGAATAGATCATTGTATTTATCCCCGAGGTTTTGAATCATCTCTTCTTTTAGTTCGACGGTTTTTTTGGTCTGAGGCGCGTCTTCAAACAGCCCCTCGATATAGTTGCGTAGTTTGTCTTGCATGGCTTAAGTTTCCTCCGTTTCAATTAGTTTATCAATGGTAGCTTTGGCCTCGCGCCATTCGTTAATCAGCGCGCGGTGGGTTGCACGTCCCGTATCGGTGATGGTATAATACCGTCGGCGTGCGCCGGTTTGCTCATCGCCCCAATACGAGGAGATGCAGCCCGATTGCTCGAGCCGCCGAAATGCGGAATAGAGTGTAGCTTCTTTCAGTTCATATTGCCCGCCGGTTCGCTGATGGATGGATTTGTTGATTTCGTAGCCATAATTGTCGCTGTCCGCCAGACAGGCAAGAATGATGGCATCAGTGTGGCCGCGAATAAGATCAGACGCAATTGGCATACCATACCTCCTTTCTATACGATACATCGAATTTGACGTATATAACAATAACACATAATACTTCGCCTGTCAAGGTATATTTTTTGATAAAGTAAAAAATATTTGACAAGTGCGATGGTGAGGGATATACTAGTCGTGCATGTAGGGCACGTTATTCGCTTGCAGGTGAGTTTCTCGCTAAGCGGACACGGGCGGTTGATAATCGCCTCTACAATATTATGGAGGCTAACCATGATTTCTGCCAATATTGAAAAATTGCTTTCTTATGGACAAGACAACGGTTTGCTGTCGCAACACGACGTTATTGTCGCGCGCAACGCCCTGCTCGACTTGTTCAGACTCACGATGCCGCACGAGCAGGCTATATCCAATGACGCATCGAGCATCAGTGCTTTGCTTGCACCCATGCTCGATTATGCTGTAGAAACAGGATTAATTGCCAACGATACCATCGACGAGCGCGATTTGTTTGTCGCCAAGATTATGGGTTTGTTAACGCCGCGCGCTGGCGAGGTTGTCGAGAGATTTTACAGCCGGCTGCGGCACGACGCTGCACTGGCAACCGATTGGTTCTATCAATTCAGTAAGGCGACCAACTACATACAAACCGAGCGCATTGCTAAAAACCATTGCTGGACAGCTGATACGGACTTTGGCAATGTTGAAATGACAGTCAATTTGACCAAGCCGGAAAAGACAACCGCTGAAGTCATGGCGGCGGCGAAAGCACCCGCGAGTGGGTACCCAAAGTGTTTGCTTTGTGCTGAAAATGCCGGTTACGTAGGGAATTTGCGCCATCCCGGACGGCAAAACCATCGCATTATTCCCATCGAGCTGTGCGATGAACTGTGGTATTTCCAATTTTCGCCGTACTCATATTATAACGAGCATTGTATTGTCTTATCCGAGCAGCATGTCCCTATGAATGTCAATGCTTTGACATTTAAGCGGCTGCTCGATTTTGTGCAGCAGTTTCCGCATTATTTTTTGGGCTCTAACGCAGGATTGCCCATTGTCGGCGGCTCGATTTTGAGCCATGAGCATTACCAAGGCGGACGGCATACTTTTGCCATTGACAATGCCGAAATACTGGCGGAATACACGCACCCCGATTATGAGGGGTTGATGTTGGAACTTGTCAAATGGCCGACAAGCGCTGTGCGTTTGCGTTGTGAGTCACCGCAGACGCTGGCGGCGGCCTGTGGGGCGATGTTGGCAATATGGGAGCAGTACGATGACGAAGAGCGCGATATCGTGTCGTTTATGGGCGATGCGCCGCACAACACGGTAACACCTATTGCGCGGAAACGGCACGGCACTTATGAAATGACCATTGCCCTGCGCAACAACCGTACAACGGAACAGTACCCCATGGGCATTTTTCATCCGCACGAGCAATGGCACCATATTAAAAAGGAAAATATTGGGCTGATTGAAGTCATGGGCTTAGCGGTCCTACCGCCGCGGCTAATGCGTGAATATCCGGACGACGTGGCATTGCACGCTGAGGCTGATCGCGTCTTTGTCGAAGTGCTGAAAGACACCGGCGTATTCAAGCAGACCTCTCACGGGTTGGAGGGTTTTGCTAAATTTTTAGATGTATGCGGATATTCAAAATCGTAGGGCGCAGTGATCCAACACGCCGTGTTGATGGCAAATGCAAGGCGTGCATTGTCGCAACCGCTTCAAAAAATGCCGTTGGATTTTCCAACAGCATTTACAATGGTTTCTCAAACACTTTACTCGTATACTTTCTCTTGCCCATATCTGTCCGAATTTCCTTCCCTGTTTCCAAGAACCCGCGCGCTTCGAAGAAGCGAATTGCCCGCGCATTGTTTTCCAACACCACCATCGTGCAATTGAGAAAACCACGGTCTTTTAGCTCGGTTTCAATCGCGGCGTAAAAAGCGCTGCCGATTTTTTTGCCGATTTTGTCGGGATGAAGATACATTGATGTCAGCGTCACCTCGTGATTACTGTCGCCTTTACCTAAAATTGCGGCGCCGACAATCTCATGGTTGTGTTCAGCAACCATACAGAAAATGCTGTCCTCACACAGTCCGTCCATCAAAAAATCAACCCAGTGGTCGTCTTTAAGCGCGTCAAGGTAGTCATCATGCACAATGCCGCGATAGGCCGATTTATGGCTGCATGCCAAAATTGAGCTGATGTCGTCAACATCTTTGAGTTTCGATACGCGGACGTTAACCCGATTGCGCCGCAATGCCACAATGATCGGCACCATAAAAATGACGACAAACCCGCCGGCAAAGCCATTGTTGTAGAGGTTGAGCCCGCCGTTGAGCAGCCCGACAAAACTGGCGATATTGACGTGAATAAACCCTGCGACAATGCCCCAAAAAATGCCAAACTGCCCTGCCAGCGGCGCAATGCCGGTGCCGAACAGAATGGCCAACATATTCGATGGTGAGGTAATGGGGCTATCATTCCAAAAGGCACTGATGACAGCACCGATGATAATCGGCACAACATTGCGCAAGTTTTTGCCCAGCGCACCGAAGCCGACGATACAGAAAATGCCGCCCATCGTCGCGCCATTGATGGCACCGCCGACGACTAAAACCACCGTCGTCGCCAACGCGCAAAGAATACCCATATTGAGGTAAGTTACGTCGCCGTAAAGTTCGTAAAAATCAGTGACAAGACGGCCCGAATGGCTGTTGATTTTACGCATTTTGCGCCATTGTCCCTGACCGCCTTTGATCAGCCCCAACACAATAAAGGTGGCCGATATAAGATACATCATGATGCTGAGCGGCAACGTATAGTCGGTACTCCAAATATTCATAGTGACAATGTCGAATCCGGCGCTGCGCAATAAACTGACGGCAAATGTAGCAATAATGCCGCCGACAAAGCCAGCGTTGTAGAGTAAATAGCCGCCGTGGACTTTATTCATCGCTGCGCCCAACGGCGCGAAAATAAACCCGATAAAAACACCAATTGCGCCGCCTGCCAAGATACTCATCAATGACGGGAATCCCGCCAGGTAGGCAACCTCAGACACGATAGGTGAGACCGACGCGCACATCATGGTTGTGACAGCGACATCGCGGAACGGCATGCGCTTATACTTGGCAAAAGCGAATACGCCCAGTGTCAGCGGAATGGTGTTGAATAAATTTTTGCCAAAGAAACCGAAGCCCAAAATCAGCCAAAGCCCCATCAGTGTGCCGCCATTGGCCTTTACGCCGCCGAGGATCAATGTTGTCATTGAGAAGACGCCTACAATGACTGAACTGACCAGCATGGCGCCGACACCGCCAATGGCGGCGTAGTCGGTGACAAGTAAACTGCGAGACGTTAAAATGCGCAGCAGTCCGTGCCAAATATCATACGGCGTGTCAAAAACAAAGGCAACAATAAGTAAAGCGGCATACAGTGCAAGCATGACGCGATAAGGTCCTTCTATTCGGTTGAGAACGCGTCTAAATGCCCCGCGTTTGGCCATAGAAAAATCTCCTCGCTGTCAAAAGTAAGTGTTGCCATTGTGCCACTCATATACGAGTCGAGGGGAGAATATCGGCAATCGTTTTCTGTCTGCACTCATTTTAACATAAAACGTTGACGTTGGCAACCGCCATGCAAGTGAGAGGGTGGATACACAACACATAGCGAAAACAATTTAAGTGAAATTTCATGCCGTTTCTCAATGATACGACGCCAGATAATACCACATACAAAAACTTGCAATGTTCACAATTCCATGTTATAATACATCGGTATGTTGAAAATGTCGAAGGAGAGTTTTTGTGGGTAATTTTTCCGAAATCAATTTGGTGCGGATACTTCTCGCATTGAAGAAAAAATTGTGGTTGCTTCTTTTGTTGTCGTTGTTGGCCGGCAGTGCTTTTTTTGTCTATACACGTTACGCTGTCACTCCATTATATCGCGCATCGGTATCGCTGTTCGTGGATAATTCCGGTGAAGGTGGTACGCAAACTTTAGCAGATATCAACGCTGCGCGGCAACTTGTAAACACATACATTGCCATGGCTTCGAGTAATACTGTACTCAACCAAGTGGCCGAAGAAATTGATAACGCATATTCTGCCGGCGATATTCGGGCAATGATAACGACATCTATCATTACAAACACAGAGATATTCAGAATAGAAATAACAAACGCCTCTCCGGGCAAGGCGGCATTAATTGCCAATGTTATAGCTGATGTGGCTACTGTTGAACTCCCTAATTTCATTGAAGGCAGCTCTATTCGGGTTGTCGACAGTGCGCAAGCGCCGCGCACGCCGTTCAGCCCAAGCGTTCCCCGAAATACTGTGCTTGGCACTATGTTCGGCTTTCTTCTGGCCGCGGGTATTGTGATATTACTGGATATTCGGAGCGATAAGGTTGAGACTGTTGAAAAAACCGATATGCTGTTTGGTGTGCCGATTTTAGGAGAAATTCCAAGCTTCAAAAATCACCAGTAACCTGTTGTTGCGCGTACAAGCCAATTAAAGAAAGCGAGAATGAGATAAAAATGTCAGTATTCAACTCAAAATCCGAGAGAGGAGGCGAGCGGCCGAAAGGACACGTGTTAAACGAGGTGTCGCCGTTTGCTATCAAAGAAAATTATAATATACTCCGTGCCAACATTGTCTCGGCGCTGCCGACGGATAAATGCAATTTAATCGGCGTCACAAGCCCCTCACAATCGGAAGGCAAGAGCACCAATTGTTTAAATTTGGCAATCAGTTTTGCGACTGCGGGCAACAAGGTTTTGCTTATGGATTTCGATCTCAGACTGCCAAGCATCTTCCGCCTGTTAAATTTGCCGATAGGCCCCGGAGTATCCGATATCCTCATCGGGGCGTCACATAGAAATGAAGAGTTATTTAAAAGAACAAACATTGAAAACCTCCGCATTATAACATCGGGTGAGGTGCCGCAAAATCCCTCTGTGTTGCTCGAATCGCCAAAAATGGGCGACTTGTTTGACATGCTGGCATCGCGGTATGACTATATTTTGATAGACATGCCGCCTGTCAATGTTGTTGCTGACGCAGGCATTCTTTCCAAATACATGGCCGGCGTCGTTCTTGTCGTGCGCCAAAATCGCACAAAAAATCAAGACGTAAAGCAAGCTATTTCTCAACTCAATTTTGCCGGAGTCAACATATTGGGCGTTTTGCTCAATGACGTCAAAGAAAGACAAGAGAAATACGGTTACGGCGGCTATGAGTATGCCGCGAAAGAAGAGTAAGCGAGTTGACACAACAGCTTGTTACCGTGCATGTATAGCTGAGGAAAAATATGAGAAAAGACAGAAGCCTGCTCAAAAAAATATCACTACTGGTTTATGATATTATTATTATCCATCTGGCGTTGCTGCTGGCGTTGTGGGTCGAATTCCGCATACTCAGTTTGCCGCCAAGATATAATTTTGTTGTGCCGTATTCCATGCTCAATACACTGTTTACGCTGCTTCTGTTTTGGCGCTTTAGGTTATACAGCAGTATGTGGGCATTCTTTGGGTTTAGAGAGCTGTCAAGGATATTTGCGGCCTGCTTTTTCTCAGCGACAGGTATCATGATCGGCATTGTTATATTCAACTCGTCGCGTGCGGTCAATTACTCCATATTATACGCTGTATTTTTAATGCTCGGCGTGTCTGTTCCGCGTGTGATTGCTTATCTAAGCCGCAATGTCGGGCAGCGCAAGTCAAAAAGAGGCGGAAACGTCAGGCGACTTATGGTCATTGGTGCTGGCGTCGCGGGCAGTGCCATCATCAAAGAAATCATGGACAACTACTATTCCAACAGCCGGGTTGTTTGCTGCGTTGATGACGATCTCGCCAAAAAAGGAAAATACATACACGGCATAGAGATTATTGGTGGTAGAGAGTTGATTGCGCAAGCTGCCGAAACGTATATGGTCGATGAAATCATTATCACTATGCCTTCAGTGTCTGCTGCGACAATTGGCGATATTTTAGAGATTTGCAAAAACACTCTTTGCAGTGTAAAGACACTGCCCGGTCTCTATCAATTGCTCAGCGGAGAATACACTGTGTCAAAGTTGCGTGATGTAGAGGTCAGCGACTTGCTGGTGCGTGAGCCAATAACCATCGATTTGGATGAAGTCATGGATTACGTCGTGCAAAAAACCGTGCTGGTGACCGGTGGCGGTGGGTCAATCGGAAGCGAGCTATGCCGCCAAATTGCCAACTACAACCCCGCGAAACTCATCATTTTAGACATCTATGAAAACAACGTATATGACCTCCAACAGGATTTGAAAAAAAGATATCCTGACTTAAATCTTGAAGTGCTTATCGGCTCCGTGCGTGACTATAAACGTATGGAGAGCATTTGCCAGCAACATCGTCCCGACATCGTATACCACGCAGCAGCGCACAAACATGTGCCGTTTATGGAAAGCAGTCCCAACGAAGCCATCAAAAATAACGTATTCGGTACGCTCAATATCGCTAAAGCTGCTGTCGCAAGCGGTGCCAAGCGGTTTGTTCTCATTTCCAGCGACAAGGCTGTCAACCCATCCAGTATTATGGGCGCGACAAAACGGTTATGTGAAATGGTCATTCAAATGATGGATGGAATGCACGACACAGAGTTTACGGCCGTGCGATTTGGCAATGTGCTGAACAGCGCGGGCAGCGTATTCCCGCTGTTCAAGAAACAAATTGAGGAGGGCGGCCCCGTCACAATTACCCACAAAGATATTATTCGCTATTTTATGACGATTTCAGAAGCCGTTTCGCTTGTTTTGCAGGCGGGATGTTACGCCAAGGGCGGAGAAATTTTTGTGCTGGATATGGGCGATCCTGTTCGTATTGATGATATGGCTCGAAATCTCATCCAATTGTCCGGTTATATTCCCGATGTTGACATTGAAGTTATCTATACAGGCCTTAGACCCGGCGAAAAACTATTTGAAGAAATTCTTATGGACGAAGAGGGGCTTAGAAAAACGAACAATAAACTGATATATGTCGCCAATCCGATTGTCTTTGACAAAGAGAAATTTTTAACTGATTGCGACGCGCTTGGTCAATTGGCCGAAAATAACAGCGTCAATGCATTGGCAAAGGTCCAAGAAATGGTGGTTACGTATAAAACGCCGGAAAGCCGGTAGCCGTATAGCCTAAACAGGGAGGAAAATAACTATGTATGCAACAGATAACAAAAAGCCGAAAAAAGCAAAAGAGGGAAACGTAAAAGAACGTAAAGTGAGCAAGGCAAAAATTGTCGGTCTTGTGATGTGCGCGATACAGCTGTTGGCAACAATGGTTTTTATCATTACTTTGCTAATGCTCAATGTGTTGCCGATGAACCTTTTGCTGCCGGCGCTGATTGTGCCGATTATACTGTGGCTGATTCCCCTTATTATTCATCTCATTGCCAAAAAGAAAGCGATTTTCACAAAAATTATCAGCGTCTTCATGTCGGTTATCATGATTATTGGCTCGGTGTATATTATTCAGGGTAGAGTTGCCTTGGGCAGAATTGCCGGCGGTCGCACCATTGTGATGATAGACACGATGGTGGTCGTCGTATTATACGATGATCCGGCAGAGACGCTGCAAGATGCTGCGGACTATACCTTTGGCGTTCAGCGCGTTACTGACAGCGATAACGTTGAGGCAACGGTGACACATATCAACAATCAGCTGGATACAACGATTACAGAAGTCGAATATGACAACTTACTTGGCGCGGCGCAAGACTTGCTCAACGGCGAAGTGGGGGCAATAATTTACAATGCTGCCCTTACCGAGCTTATCGAAGAAGCATATGAAGGATTTTCAAATGCCGTCAGAGTCATTTATTCGTTTAAAATCAGACGTGAGATTGATAACCCGTCTCGCGATGTCAGCGTGAGGGACGACTCGTTCGCGATTTTCATCAGCGGCATTGACACACATGGACCAATTCAAGCTACGGCACTCAGTGATGTCAATCTGCTGATGGTAATTAACCCGACGACGCATCAAATCCTATCGATTACGACACCGCGGGATTATTTTGTCAGATTCCCCGGTGTTACCGGCGAGCAGAGAGACAAGCTGACCCACGCCGGCGCCTTTGGTATTGATGTATCGGTAGCGACGATTGCTGCGCTATATGACATTGACATACCCTTCTATGTCAGAATGAATTTCACATCATTTGTGCGGATTATTGATGCCTTGGGCGGCATTGATGTATATTCAACACAAGCCTTCAATACCCAAGCCGGCACGTCGGTGAGACGGGGAATGAACCGGTTTAACGGCGCACAGGCGTTGGCGTTCTCGCGTGAAAGAAACAACGTCACAGGCGGTGACTTCCAGCGCGGACGCAATCACCAGGCCGTGCTGACCGCTACGCTCAACAGAATGATGTCGCCGGCAATTCTGACCGGATTTGGCACGATCATGGACAGCGTCGGCGAAAATGTAGACACAAATATGACACTCTCGCAAATTCAATCATTGGTGCGCGGGCAATTGGACGGCGGTGCGTCGTGGAATATCAAGTCCATGGATGCACGGGGAACCGGCATATTTGACTATGGATTCGCAATGCCGGGCGTGCGCCTCTATTTTGTGCGCCCCGACATGGATTCTATCAATGAAATCAAAGAACAAATCGCAGTGGTGCAGCGAGGCGGCATCCTCGTTGATGCCGATGTCATAGAATAAGAGGACATGTAATCGCACAGTAATTTTTGGAGGGTGAATCGTTTTGTACATAAAGTTCGGAAAACGAATGATTGATGTTGTGCTTGCTTTATTGGGTTTGGTCATATTCTCGCCTTTGTTTTTGGCGTTGGCGGTAATCATTAAGTTAGATTCGCCTGGCCCCGTGTTTTTTAAGCAAAAGCGAATCGGCATGCATAAAGCTTGCTTTAACATGTTAAAATTCCGCACTATGCGCACTGATACGCCCAAAGATACACCGACGCATTTGCTGGAAAACCCAGAACAGTGGATCAGCAGAACGGGCAAGGTCATGCGCAAGCTGAGCTTAGACGAGTTGCCGCAAATCTGGAATATTCTCACAGCGAAAATGAGCATCATCGGGCCGCGCCCGGCGCTTTGGAACCAAGGCGATTTGATTGCTGAGCGGGACAAATATGGCGCCAACGATGTGCGCCCCGGCTTGACCGGTTGGGCACAAATCAACGGCCGCGATGAGCTGCCCATTGTTGTTAAAGCAAAGTTAGACGGCGATTACGTGAAGAACATGAGCTTTTGCATGGACTGCAAGTGCTTTTTCGGAACAGTCAAGAGCGTGTTGAAACGTGATGGCGTCGTGGAGGGCGGCATTGCCGAGAAAGCCGAAACAGTAGAAAATTTCGCTGAACGCGAGGAGACTGCTGTAAGATGAAAAAGATATTGATTACGGGTGCCGACAGTTATATAGGCACTTCATTTGAAAATTGGGTTGGCCAATACCCTGGTGAATACGCCGTCGAAACAATAGATATGATCGATGGTTCGTGGCGAGAGAGGGATTTTTTTGGTTTTGATGTCGTGTTTCATGTGGCCGGCATCGCGCATATCAAGGAAACAAAGGGAAACGAAAACCTGTACTATGATGTCAATAGAGATTTGGCAGTTGAAACAGCAAGGCTGGCAAAGGATGCCGGTGCTGCGCAATTTATATTTCTCAGCACGATGAGTGTATACGGACTGGGTAGCGGTAGTATCACATCCGACACAAACCCTAATCCGAAGAATCATTACGGAAAGTTAAAGCTTGAAGCAGAAAAATTGATTCAAGCGTTGGATGACGAAACATTCAAAACAGCGATCATACGTCCGCCAATGGTGTATGGAAAAGATTGCAAAGGGAATTATGCGGCACTTTCAAGAATGGCAAAAAAAATGCCGATGTTTCCGCGGATTGACAACAAACGAAGTATGATTTATATCGACAACTTATGTGAGTTTGTACGGCTGTTGATAGAGAAAAGCAATGGCGGATTGTTTTTGCCGCAAAATAACGAGTATGTCTGCACAAGTTTGAAGAGAGTATACTGTTAAGTGAAAATATGTAAGGAGCAAGAGATTGAAATGGAAAATATATCTTGCAGAAAAAAGGTGCTATATATTGCTTCGCCTTTTTTTAATATCTATCGACATATCATCAACGAGTTTGAGCACCAAGGCTATGAAGTTGACTATTACAATGACAGGCCAAGCGAAAATTCTTTTTTGAAAGGCATAACAAAAATTAAAAAAAGCCTTGTCCATTCAATCGTTGAGCGGTATTTCAACAACATGATTGCTGAAACCAAAGACAAAGACTATGACTTAGTCTTTATCATGAATGACAAAGTCATTACGCCTAAGATAATGGATAAGTTGAAAGACAGCCAAAAGAACGCCAAGTTTGTGCTGTATATGTGGGATCCGATTCAGCTATACCCGCAGGCAAATAAAATTATATCTTACTTTGACGTGGCTTTTTCGTTTGATTCCGCCGATTGCGCTGAAAACAGTGCGCTGCAATTTCTTCCTTTATTTTACAGCAAATCGTACGAGGAAATTGATTGTGTGAAAAGAAACGATATAAAATACGATTTGGTAAGTATATGTACCGTACATCCGAACAGATATAAAATTATCAAGGAACTATTCCCCGCCTTAGAGGCAGATGGTGTCAATATCTACTCATATATGTTTATCAATAGATTGCAATATGTGTATAATAAGTTTTTTGTCAAGGCCTTTAAGAAAGCCAAAAAGAACGAGTTTACGTTTACGCCTTTGCCCGAGCAAGAAAATATACGTATGACCGGCAGCACTAACGCCATTTTTGATATTCCGCACGACAAACAAAGCGGGCTTACAATACGGACAATGGAGGCGCTCGGTGCAAAAAAGAAATTGGTTACGACAAATGCCAATATTAAAAACTATGACTTTTATAACGAGAATAATATATATGTTTTAGATGAGAACAATCGAAATGGCATCAAGGCGTTCTTACAACGCGAATACGAAGCGATAGATGATGGCATTTACAAGAAATACAGTTTGCGCAGCTGGCTACGCGTTATATTGAATGCGGTAGGATTAGAATCATTTTAGATCATTGTACACAGAAAAGCTGGGAGGAAAAAATGAAAATTCTCATTGTCGGCTTCACAAAAATTAAATATATGCCGTATATGAACTTCTATCTCGGCAATATTGACACATCGGAAAATGATGTTCATCTGCTGTACTGGAATCGTGATTTGCAGGATGAAAGCACAGATGCCTTGCAAGGCATCACGCTGCATGAATTTAGGCATTACCAAGAAGACGATGTCTCAAAACTCGCCAAATTCCGCAGCTTTGCTGAATACAGAAAATTTGCCTTACGGTTGCTTAAGCAAGAGACCTTTGACGTTGTCATTGTTCTGCACTCACTGCCGGGCGTTTTGATTGGTAAGATTTTGAAAAGACAATATGACGGGAAATACATATTTGACTATCGTGATTCGACCTATGAAGCGTTTCCCCCCTTCAAAAAAGCCGTCGGAAATCTGGTGAAACGTTCATATGCTACCTTTGTCAGTAGTGACGCGTTTCGGGTCTTTCTGCCGAAATCAGAAAAAGATAAGATTTACACCTCGCACAACATACTCGTTGACTCGCTGGCCCATAGAGAAGAGAAAGAAGCATACGGCACCCCCTCGGATAAAATTCGTATTGCGTACTGGGGCTTTATCCGTCATGAGGAAATCAATCGTGAAATCATTCGGAAAATCGCTGCCGACAGCCGCTTTGAACTTTACTACTACGGCAGAGAGCAGCAAGTTGCGCTAAATCTGAAACAATATGTTAAAGACAACGGCATCGGCAATGTTTTTTTTCATGGCGAATACAAACCCGAAGAACGCTATCAGTTTGTGCGTAAAACAGATATTATTCACAATATTTACTATGACAACAACACAATGCTCGCCATGGGCAACAAATACTATGACGGCGTGATATTTAGAATTCCGCAGATTTGTATGCGCGGTTCATTTATGGCAGGAAAAGCGGCCGAGAGTGGCGTTGGCTTTGCCTGCGACCCGCGCGAGGAGGACTTTGCCGAAAGAATATTCCAATATTATACAAACATCAACATTCAAACATTTAGAGAAAAATGCGATGCCGAAACTGAGCGGGTATATGCTGAATTTCAAGCCGGGAGCCAAATCATCAAAAAGATTAGTAAGAGCGATGGGTTAACGTCATGACAGATACATCTATGAACCAACCAACCAATGGCGTATCACCGAAAACACAAAAATATTTTTCTGTTTTTTTGGCCATGTATCCGATTCTGTGTGTGTACAGAGCGTTCTTTCGCTTTACTGTCGGAGATATCATTTTAATGGCGTTTTTTATGATGTCGCTTAAGTATCCGATACAGAAAGACAAAAGATTGACAGTTGCCGCTATATTTTGCGGCTACGCGCTTTTCATGTTGTTCATTAACTTGCTCTTTTCTCCGATAGCAGCTACACAGGTGACATCGGCACTCATATTTAGAATGATTCGATTTATTTTTTACATATTGTGTGTATTTACTTGCGGCAGGCGATATTTTAATATAGAGGTTTTTCGAAAAGCGCTATTCACAATTGCGACGGCAGCCTGCTTCTTTTTGTTTTTTCAATATATCATGTTTCATATGTATGGGCAGGTAGTCCTGGGGTGGATTCCGGGGTTGCTGTATTTAGAAGACGTCGCATTGATTGATTTTGCCGGGCGTTTTTACTGGCAATTTCGCCCCGGTTCATTTTTCTTAGAACCAGCTCATTTTAGCCGCTTTGTCATTGTCGCTCTGATATTGGCTTTGTTTACAAATAACTTGTCAAAGAAGTTACGTGTCTTCCTCATTTTCTTATTTACCATTGGCATTTTGATGAGTACGGCAGGACAAGGCGTGTTGAATTTGATTATTGTCTATGCTGTGTTTGGATTTAGGGGGATAAAAAATAAGGGTGCCGCGCTATTCTTTTTCATTCTGGCAGTCATTGTTGCTCTGGCTAGTTATAATAATATTGAAGTTGTACGAGATTCTGTTGACCGATTGCTATTTAACGAACAAGCTGCTGACGCTCGGCTTAGCGGTTATGAATATGTTTTTGGTATGCGTTTTATTCCTTCGTTTTTTGGTCATGGATATGGTGTGGTGCCTGATAATGCGTGGATGCCGGGTGCGGCGTATGTATGGTACGGAACTGGGCTTATCGGTTTGATTTTATCATTTGGCATATTCGGGGCCTTTTATTGGCAAGGGAACAATATGATTGCAAAAACGATTTGCCTTATCTTCCTTGCTTCATTCTTTGGTTCAGGCACTTTCTATTCTCATCCGCTTTTTTGGTTCCTCGCGATAACTTTATGTACATCAAGTCTCAAAAAATCGGACGATGAAAGAGTCTTGGAAAATAAAATGTATGTCAATGGCACTGCCTTAGAAAACGGGGGTACAATATGTCAAAATACTTAATCTGTGGCTATGACATTGAAGATGTTCAAAGTGTGATGTTGGATATAGCCCTCGAAATAGACAGAATTTGCGTAAAACATGACATTAATTATATTTTGGATGGCGGCTCTATGCTCGGCGCCGTTCGGCACAGTGGATTTATTCCTTGGGACGACGATTTGGACATTGCTATGCTTCGCGAGGACTATGACAGGTTTGTTGCTGTTTGCCAAGATGAGCTTGACGAAAAGTTCTTCCTTCAAACAAATATCTCGGAACTTGAGTATCCGACTGACTTTGCGAAAATGAAGCGAAACAATACTGTCTATGTAGAAAGAGATTTGGCGAGGTACAATATCCATCATGGCGTGTATGTTGACGTTTTTCCCATAGACAATATAAAAATGAGAACCTATAAATGCCAGGGCAAATTATTGTCATTTATCAGAAACGCAAGATGGAATAAACTGAAATTCCCTCACGGCACCCTAAAAAAAATTGTTGTATGGCCGCTATCCCTTTTGAATATCCGCCGAATAAACCGCTTGGCGGAAAAAGTGATGCGCTTCTACAACAAAAAGCCGACGGAATACACATACAAAGTTTGTCATCCGACAAAAACAAGACCGGCGTATAAACGCGAAATATATACCGAGTTGATACGGGTTGATTTTTGTGGGCACAAGCTGTGCATTCCCAAGGACTACGAGATTTTTCTCCACGAAATGTACGGCGATTATATGAAACTGCCGCCTAAGGATAAACAAAAGCCGGCTCATCACATTATACGATGCAAATTGGAGGATGACTATGGAAAAGTCTAGAGTTGGTTATACTACAGGCGTTTTTGATTTATTTCATATAGGACACCTAAATATCTTAAAAAAAGCCAAAGAGCAGTGTGACTACTTGATTGTGGGCGTAAGTACTGATGAGCTGGTAAAAGAGTACAAAAACAAAGTGCCGATTATACCGTACGCCGAACGCGTCGCCATTGTCGAAGCAATCAGATATGTAGATAAAGTTGTGCCGCAGATTAACCGCGATAAATTGGCCGCATATCACGAAATTAAATTTGATGTCATGTTTGTTGGCGACGATTGGAAAAACTCATCGATATTTTCAGAAACAGAAAAAGAGTTAAATAAGCTTGGCGCCGGCGTCGTGTATTTCCCCTACACCAACAGCAAATCGACAACGTCGATTGTCCGCTTTATCAGAGGCGAGAGCGACAACATAGGACATGTAATGCAACAGAATAAGAATTGAGGTTACGCCGCGTGAAAAATATTCTATTTTTGACAGGCCGCTATTTGCCGCGTCCGAGCCCCAATGGCATATGCGTGCAAAACGTCATCGAAGCCATGTCGCCGGACGAATACGATGTCACCTGCATTTGTTACGACGATAAGCAGTCCGCTGACACCAAACATGTCGATGTTCACAAAATAAGCAGAGGTCTTATTCAAACACTTATTTACCGCACCGAAGGCAGACAAACTGGATGCTGTAAGCTGTTGAGAAAAATATTGCTGATTCTAAAAAAAATAAAAGACGTGCCCTTTCTGTTGACATGGCCGTGGAGTGACCCCATTTTCACCCGCAAAGCCTATCGTAAAGCCTTGCGACTGCATAAAGTCAAAAAATTCGACGTCATTGTTGCCGTGCACCTGCCGTTTTCCGCGCTTATTGTCGGGCATAAGATGAAAAAAAAATATCCCGAAATCAAATACGTGCCCTATCTTTTGGACACATTATCCGGTGGAATGCCGTTTAATACAAAGCTTGTTCCTAAGAAATGGATGTTTAAAAAGAAGTTGAAATGGGAGTGTAAGCTTTTTGCCAATGCCGACACCGTCGTAGCGATGGAGTCCAGCCGCAAACATCATGAGCAATATAATTCGGAAAATCATTTTTATGATAAGATTACGTTTCTGGGCATACCGCTGCTCAAAAAAAGTGAAGTAGAAACAGCGTGTGACGTCATCGGAAAGACAAACATGATGTTTTGTGGGACGGCACACTATCCCATGAGAAATGTACCGTATTTTATGTCGGTACTCAACGTAATCAAGAATGATGACATTGCATTTACTCTTATCGGCGACTGCAATTGCACACAACTGTTTGGCAATATGAAAAAAGATTCAGTCAAGGTAAAGCATCTTCCGCGGGTGTCGCATGCCGAAATGGAACGGTTCTACCAGCGCGCAGACATACTCGTCAACTTGGGCAACAAGGAAGCGGCTGTTATCCCCAGCAAGATTTTTGAGTATATGTCATACGGCAAGCCAATCATATCCACATACGCCATCGACAACGATGCTTGTATACCTTACCTCGAAAAATACCCTCTGTCATTGCTGCTGGATGAGCGCGAAACAGATTTAGAAGAGCAGGCGAAACGCTTGGAAAGTTTTATCATAAGCACAAACGATAAACATGTTGATTTTGAAGAGATACAGAGTGCATTCAAACATAATCGGCCTGAAACATTCGTGGAGGAAATTTTGTGACAGACAGACAACCCGTATCACGCAAAAGTGTCGCCACGAACCTTGCTTGGAAGTTTTTCGAACGTGGCGGCGTACAAATTGCACAGTTCATCACCTCTATTGTTATTGCCCGCATTCTAAGTCCCGAAGAGTTCGGCGTCGTCGCTCTGTTGACTGTCTTTATCGCCATAGCCACAATTTTTGTGCAATCAGGACTCAACACTGCGCTGATACAAAAGAAAGACGCCGACGAAACAGATTCATCCTCCGTTTTCTACTGTAGCCTTATGTTGGCCGCGTTGTTATACTTGCTACTATTTTTCAGCGCGCCGTGGATTGCGCGGTTCTACCATATGCCGGAGCTGACGTCAACCTTGCGTGTGATGGCCGTTATGCTCTTTCCCGGCGCTTTCAATTCTGTACAAAACGCCGTTGTCGCCAAGAATATGCAATTCAAAAAGCAATTTTATGCCGGCATGGTAGCTGTTGTGTTGTCAGGCGTGGCCGGCATTGCACTGGCGTTATACAATTTCGGTGCTTGGGCGCTGGTCTATCAGCAATTGCTTTTTCAAATCATCACTTGCGTCGTCCTGTGGTTTGCTGTCAAGTGGCGACCTACCTTGTCCTTTTCTTTTACAAGGGCAAAAAGCCTTTTCCGATACGGAAGCAAGTTGCTCGGTGCACGACTCATCGACTCCACCTACCACAACATAGTTAGCCTGGTTATTGGACGGCAGTTTTCAGCTGAAACGTTGGCCTTTCATAATAAGGGCAAAATGTTTCCCTTTATACTCAATAACAATATCGATGGCTCCATTCAATCGGTCATGCTGCCCGCGTATTCGGCGCATCAAGATGACATGATTCGTGTAAAAGCGATGGTGCGGCGAACTGTTACACTAAGCACATACCTTGTCTTTCCGGCCATGTTGGGACTGGCCGCTATGGGAGAAACGCTGATTGCCGTTGTGCTGGGCGCGCAGTGGAACGGTGCGGTTCCATTTTTGCAATTGTATTGCCTCGTCGTGCTGCTGATACCGTTACAGACCGCGAGTTTGCAAGCCATTAACGCTGTTGGCAGGAGTGATATATTCTTCAAACTGATGGTTATTAAACGAATTGTAAGCATAGTGCTTCTCGCTGTTGCCGTGATATTTTTTCAAAATGTATTTGTCATTGTCATCGCCGGCTTAATGATAGAAATGCTTGCCACTGCCATCAACATCATCCCCAACAAGCGTATCTTGCATTATTCGGCAAGTGAGTTGCTGAAAGATATAGGCCCCAATATCGTCATTGCCTTGTTCATGGGCGGGCTTATGTACGCACTGTTGTACATTCCCATCCACCCCATATTTGTACTGGGCATGCAAGGCATCGTCGGTGTAGTGCTGTACGCCCTGTTATCGGCGGCATTCAAAAACCCCAGTTTCTCATATCTTTGCGATATATGGAAACAAAAAAGGAGGACTAAAGAAAGTGTTTAAGAACAAAACTCTGCTCATCACCGGTGGCACCGGCTCGTTCGGCAATGCCGTACTTGACCGTTTCTTGGCTACCGATATCGGTGAAATCCGCATATTTTCCCGCGATGAAAAAAAGCAGGACGATATGCGAAAGGCGTACAACTCAGACAAAATCAAACTCTACATCGGTGATGTGCGCAGCGAGAGCAGTATTCGTAACGCCATGCACGGTGTCGACTACGTATTCCACGCCGCCGCACTTAAACAAGTGCCATCCTGTGAGTTTTTTCCGCTGGAAGCAGTAAAAACCAACGTGCTGGGCAGCGAAAACGTCCTGAATGCCGCCGTCGCCGAGGGTGTCAAAAAAGTCATCTGCTTGTCGACAGACAAAGCGGCTTATCCCGTTAACGCCATGGGCACATCAAAAGCGATGATGGAAAAAGTTGTAGTTGCAAAATCACGTGTCGTTACGCCGGACAAGACGCTCATCTGCGTCACGCGGTACGGTAACGTCATGTGTTCCCGCGGCTCAGTCATCCCACTCTTTATTGAGCAAATCAAGGCCGGCAAACAACTGACCATCACCGAGCCATCTATGACCCGTTTCATCATGAGCCTTGAGGAGGCCGTCGAGTTAGTGCTGTTCGCGTTTACAAATGCCGAAACAGGTGATATAATGGTACATAAAGCACCAGCCTGCACCATCGGCATTTTGGCACAGGCTGTCAAAGCGTTGTTTGATGTTAGCAATGAAATCAAAATCATCGGCATCCGCCACGGCGAAAAGATGTATGAAACGCTGCTGACCAACGAAGAGTGCGCCAATGCCATAGATATGGGCGACTTCTACCGCGTCCCGGCTGACAAGCGCGGCCTCAATTACGACAAATATTTTAACCAAGGTGAAGTACAGCGGACGCAGCTCTCCGAGTTCAACTCCAACAACACAGCGCTCCTCAACATTGAAGAAGTAAAGGAAAAGTTGCTGACATTGGCATATATCAGGGATGAAGTTGCCGCGTGGAAAGGACGTTAAATGAAAATACTAGTGACAGGTGCCAAAGGATTTGTCGGCAAAAATTTGATCCATGGCCTTAAAAACAGGGGGTATGCCGATATTTTTGAGTACGACACAGACAATGCTTTGGCAGAGTTAGAACAATTCTGCGCTGAGTGTAACTTTGTATTTCATCTTGCAGGCATCAATCGTCCGCAAAATGAGAATCAATTTATGGAAGGAAACTTCGGTTTCACCTCGCAACTCCTTGACACGCTCAAAGCCCGCGGCAACAAATCTCCCATACTTATTACCTCCTCAACGCAAGCCGTGTTGGACAACCCCTACGGAAAATCAAAGAAAGCCGGCGAGGACTTACTCTTTCAATATGGCCGTGATAACGGCGTCAAAGTGCTGGTGTATCGCCTTCCCAATGTCTTTGGCAAGTGGTGCAGACCAAACTACAACAGCGCTGTCGCCACTTTCTGTCATAACATCGCCAACGGGCTTGATATCAAGATAAACGACCCCAATATCGACATGAAACTCGTCTATATCGACGATGTTGTCAACGAACTCATCAACGCACTCGACGGCAGAGAAACCAAATCCGCCGACTACTGCGCCGTGCCAATTGTCCATGAAGTAAAGCTAGGCACCATCGCTGAGCTGCTGTATGCTTTCAAGCAGAGCCGCAGTGACCTCTCCATCCCCGATCAAGGCAATGTGTTCAGCAAGAAATTATATGCCACATATCTAAGCTACCTGCCAAAAGACGAGTTCAGCTACCCGCTAAAAATGAATATCGACAACCGCGGCTCCTTCACCGAACTTTTGAAAACAGACGACTGCGGGCAGGTGTCTGTCAATATCTCCAAGCCGCATATCACTAAAGGAAACCACTGGCACAACACAAAGAATGAGAAGTTTTTGGTCGTTAGCGGGCGTGGTGTCATCCGCTTTCGCCAACCGGATAGCAATGAAGTCATCGAATACTTTGTCAGTGGTGATAAGCTGGAAGTTGTAGACATTCCGACAGGATACACACACAACATCGAAAACCTGGGCGAAATTGATATGGTGACCATTATGTGGGCCAATGAGAAGTTTGATTCTGCCAATCCCGACACCTATTTTCTGGAGGTCTGAAATGGAAAAGCTCAAGGTAATGACAATGCTTGGCACACGCCCTGAAATCATCCGACTTTCAGCGTGTATCAAGGCTTGCGACAAATATTTCAACCACATATTGGTGCACACGGGGCAGAACTGGGATTACACGTTAAACCAAGTGTTTTTTGAGGATTTGCAACTCAGAGAGCCCGACCATTATTTGGACAGTGCCGGCGAAAATCTGGGTGAAACGATGGGAAATATTCTCGCCAAATCTTACACTGTGATGGCGCAAGAAAAGCCCGACGCACTACTGGTGCTGGGTGATACAAATTCAGCCCTCTCAGCCATTTGTGCCAAACGGTTGAAAATTCCCATCTTCCACATGGAAGCCGGCAACCGCTGTTGGGACTGGAATGTGCCCGAAATGATCAACCGCAAAATCGTTGACCATATCGCCGACATCAATCTGCCATATACCGAAAACTCGCGGCGGTATCTGTTAAGTGAAGGCATCGACGGAAAAACCGTCTTTGTCACCGGCTCGCCTATGAAAGAAGTGTTGGACGCGCATAAAATTGGCATTGATAACAGCAACATTTTAGCGCAGCTAAACATCAAGCAAGGGCAGTATATCATGATATCGGCGCACCGCGAGGAGAACATCGACAATGAGCAAAACTTTATGACGTTGATGACAGCCATCAACAACATTGCCGAAAAATATCAAATGCCGGTTATCTATTCGACACACCCGAGAAGCGAGAAATTCATCCAAACACGAAACTTCAAATTCCACGAGCTGGTGCAAAATATAAAACCGTTTGGCTTCTTGGATTACAACAAACTGCAACAAAACAGTTATTGTGTCTTGTCCGACAGCGGAACGCTGTCAGAAGAGAGCGCGATTTTAGGATTTCCCGGCGTGTTGATCAGAACCTCGACTGAGCGCCCCGAAGTGTTAGACAAAGGCACTGTCGTCATTGGTGGCATCAATGGAAAAGATGTTGAACAGGCTATAGCACTGGCTGTCACAATGGCGCAAAACGGCGATAAAGGCTATCTGCCCCACGATTATCAAGACGACAATGTATCAACCAAAGTCGTCAAGCTGCTCCAAAGCTACACCCATATTGTCAACAAGGCGACTTGGCACAAAGGCTGATAAGTTCATGGTCTTTACAACAAATCATAACATAGCACGCCCGGTACGATTGTCGGAGACAACGCGCCGGTTTGCCTGGAAATCACAACAAGGCAAATATGGTGACGAGGCATTGGGGCATAATTTCGTGCGTGTCGAGTGCGACGACTTTGACAAACTCTCGTCGTTGGAAAAATACGACTTGTACATCAAAATCATCGCTGAGCAAGCGCCCATTCGCATCTGCGACGGCGAATTGGTGAGCGGTGCGGCGACTCTGGGTATGGCCATGGCGCATGCGTTGCCGGCCAAATGCAGCGAGGAAATCATTCCTGGTGTAAGCCATGTCACACTGGGTTTCGACCGCGTGCTGCAGATAGGACTCAACGGTATTGAGCGGGAACTGGACAACTGTGTTGCTGCCAAAGGAAACAGCCCGTTTTATACGAGTTTGAAAAACACAATCACGTCATTTCGCACATGGCATAAGCGATATTTGAACGCGGTAGATGGCGTTGTGCGGCAAAACTTAGAGCGCGTGCCTTTTGAGCCGCCGCGAAATTTCCACGAAGCCGTGCAGTCGTTGTGGTTCACCTTTGCCTTTACACGGTTATGCGGCAACTGGCCCGGCATCGGTCGCATTGACGAAATGTTGGGCGACTATCTGATACAGGATTTGCAGGATGGCAGATTGACGTTGCTGCAAGCGCGAGAGATTTTGGCGCACTTTTTCATCAAAGGCTGCGAATGGATTACCTCAACCGCGCCCGAGCGTTACAGTGGCGGCGACGGACAGCATTATCAGAATATTATCTTGGCCGGCATTGATCGTGAAGGACGAGAGGTTGCCAACGAGGTGACGTATCTCGCGCTGGACATTATCGAAGAGCTGAATATCAGCGATTTCCCCGTCAGTGTGCGACTCAATGAGGTAACGTCAGAATTGTTGTTGCGGCGTTGTGCCGAGGTAGCGCGCCATGGCGGCGGTATCATTGCCTTTTACAACGAGCCGCTGATCATTCAAGCATTGATACGGCAGGGATATACTGAGGCAGAAGCCCGCACTTTTGCCAATGACGGGTGTTGGGAAATGCAAATTCCGGGCAAGACATGGTTCCAATATATTCCGTTTGATTTACTAAAACTGTTGACCGACGACACGCTGGGCATCAACGGACAGTTGAAGTCGTACGATACCTTCGAAGCACTTTATGATGCATTCAAAGCCACGGTACGAGCGGCAATTGGTGGGTTGTACGACGACTATATCGTCAACTTATTGCCCAAAGAGGGCGACGCACTGCCAAGGCGCGGTCCGTGTTCGGTGGTGTCTTTGCTGACCAAACCCTGTATCGAGCGCGGCGCGAGTTACTACGATGGCGGCGCGACGTATACCGTCTGCTCACCGCACGCCGGTGGCACGGCTGACGTGGGCAATAGCCTACATGCTATATGGCGACTGGTCTATCAAGAGCAAAAGGTATCATTGTGTGAACTGCTGGCGATTGTGCAAGATGACTGGGCAGGTTATGAAACGCTGCGCGAATACGTGGCGAACTTTACATATTACGGCAATGACTGCGATCAAGCTGATGCCTTTACAGTGCAAGTGCTCAATGACTTTGCCGACATCTGCGCGTCGTTCCACAATCGATGCGGGGTGTTGACACCGTCGGGTGTATCGACGTTTGGGCGGCAAATCGAGTGGACGGCGCATCGGACGGCAACGCCATTCGGACGCAAGCGTGGCGAGATTCTGTCCGGCAATGCCTCACCAACGCCGGGGACCGACAAAGAGGGTGCCACAGCCATCATAAAATCATATTGCAAAGCCGATTTGACCAAGCAGGGCAGCGGCGCGGCACTTGACTTGCAATTGCATCAATCAACCGTTGAGGGCGACAACGGCATAGCCGTTATCATAGGATTATTGCGTGGATTTGTCGCGTTAGGCGGATCGTTTATGCAGATTGACGTGCCGAATATCGATCTGCTGCGCCAAGCGCAGGAAAACCCCGCAGCGTACAAGACGCTGGCGGTACGAGTCAGCGGCTGGAACGCGCGGTTTGTCACTCTGGACAAAAAATGGCAGCAGATGATCATTGAACGGAGCGGGAACGGTGTTAGCTAGAAAGCAAGCAGAAAAACAACGCGACACGCAGCTGCCGGTGGTGAAAATCCAACGCTTTTCAACGCATGACGGTCCCGGAATCCGGACAACTGTGTTTTTAAAAGGCTGTCCGCTGAACTGCCGTTGGTGCCACAACCCCGAAATGCTGTCGGCAGTACCTGAGGAAGCCAGTGGTATTGTCGAAATGAGCGTTGATGAAATCCTACGTGAGGTCAAAAAAGATGCTGCATTTTACCAAAATGACGGTGGGCTGACCATTTCAGGCGGCGAGCCGCTATTGCATGAGGCGACATTGGCACTCATTGCCGCGGCAAAAGGGCAAGGGGTCCATGTCGTTGTACAGACGAGCGGGCACTTTGTCTCCGAATACCTGCAAGGTTTAACAGTCGCCGACCTGGTGATGTGGGACATAAAAGATACCGACGATGCGCGGCACGAGCGCAATACCGGTGTTTCGAACAAACAAATTTTAGAGAACTTACGCGCCTTTGACAACTTGGGCGGCACAACGCTACTGCGTTGTCTGCTCGTGCGCGGCGAAACACTGGATGCAGCGCACATTGAAACCGTTGCCGCGTTGCGGTGTGAGCTGCAGCATTGTAAGGGGGTTGCGTTTTTGGCGTGTCATTGTTATAGTGAGGGTAAGTATCGAGAGCTTGGACTGCCGTGGCGCAGTGGGGTTGAGGATGTGCCGTCACATCAAGACATGGCGTGGGCGGCAGACATATATGGCAAGATACGAAAGGGAGAACCGTATGAAACGCATAGGTAATTTATTATTGACACTGATTTTATTGACGGGGGTGTTCTTCATGGACGCAATGGCAACCGAGCCTGAATCTCCGGTATTGGACGGCGCGACGCTTGTCACCTTCGGTGACAGCTTGACGGCATCCAGCGAGTGGTCGCGACAATTGGCGGCACAATTAAACATGCGGCTTATCAACGCCGGTGTCGGCGGCGACACGACGGCAATGGCACGTGTTCGCTTTGAGCGCGACGTATTGGGGCGCAACCCCGACTTTGTGACCATTGCCTTTGGCACCAACGACTTTTTTCGCCCAGATCGCAGAGGGCCGTACGTGTCGCTGGATGATTTCCGAGACAATTTGCGCTATTTCATCGAGCGGGTTCGCCAAGTCGGTGCCGTACCCATTTTACTGACCATTCCCTATATGGTGTCGTGGGGCGAGTTCGATAGGAATTACGCCAACGATGGCGGCGTAATGGCCGTCCTTGACACCTACAACGATGTCATCCGCCAATTGGCCGCCGAACACAATGTGCCTCTCGCCGATATACGGGCGGCCTGTGACGACCACGATATCAATGAATTTCTCAGCGAAGACGGCATACATCTTGCTGCGCTGGGTCAACAAGTCTATGCTGAAACGGTCGCAGCGGTGATGATAACATATTTTGAGCAAGAGCCCAATGCCTCGCGTGTCTTTCAGGGCCCGCGCCCCGCGATTATACGTGGCGCGCAGTCTGTGCCGCTGATTTCCCTTCAACCTGCTGACTGGATGTCGGCAGCTGACGGCGCAGTGGTCTTCAATGAAGCCCAAGACGGTGCGCTTACTATGCATAACACCACCGGGGAATGGCCGGTTGCGCATTACCAATTGCCCGACGACGGCATTGCCGTGCCGCTTGACGGCACGCGCATCGAATACGATATCACACTGGGGCGCGGCGTCGGCGCAAACATTATCCTTGTGTTTGGCGGTGCGTCAAGTTTTGCTGTGGCGTGGGACTTGCATGAGTCGCTGAACCCGCACTTCCAAGATGCACGGTTCGACGGCGATGACTTGGCAGCGAATCAGACCTTGACAGGTTCATTCGCCCTATCTGACCTGGAAATTATCCATCGCCATGCCGACGATGACGGGTTTGTCACCCTCAACGGCATACGATTATTTGTCGTCGGCGGTGCCAATCAAGAAATCACATTCCGCCGCTTCGATATCACCACTGACGGCGGCGGCCACAAGGAATATTTGCCCTACGAGCCAGAATATCAGGGCGAGAGCACTGAGACGGAGCCGGGAAACCAAGGAGAGGATGCGGATATATCGGCGGGGCAAGACAAAGAAAACAACATTGTGCTATGGGTCATCGGCGGCATCGCCGCTTTGGTTGCTCTTGCTGTTGGTGCGGCGGTCGGCATAATCGTTAAAAAAAAGAAATAGATACGAAAACGAAAAGAACCGCAGCGGGCATTTGTCACCGCAGCGGTTCTTTTGTTATGTCTGCCTAAGGCCGTTTGATGTGCTTTAAGGACAATATCGAAAGAGCAACGATGCCCGAAGTCCCGACGCCGAACAGCACAATAAAGCCCGGCAGATGGTTACTGTCGCTGGTTCTCGGATTTGAGCCGACGGAATTTGCGTTCTCTGAGTTTACACCCCTTGAATTTATTCCTCCAAATTGCCCGGAACGGTCAGGCCTGCCAGAGGCACTTGGGTCAAAGGTGTTGGTAATGTCAAAACCATTGATTGTCGTAGTATATCCCGGTACTGGCAGTTCCTCAATCATATACACAATCTCATTGCCGTCAGCGTCATATTTATCCAACATAAAAGCCCAACTCCAATGGTCGCTGCTCGTTATCACTCGTTGCAAAACGATTTGGCCGTCGGCCCTGATAACAATCGTGATAGAATTTGGATGGTAACGAGGTGAAAGAGAACCGTGTTCCCACGTTTTGGCGCCTTGTATTACAACGGTTTCACGGCTCGGCTCGGGAGACGGAGCAGGGGAGGGCATAGGAGGCGGTGTCGGAGATGGCATGGGAGACGGTACAGGAGATGGCATGGGAGACGGTACGGGGGAAGGCACAGGAGATGGCATGGGAGACGGTACAGGAGAAGGCACAGGAGATGGCATGGGGGATGGTATAGGCGACGGTGCAGGTGTCGGCGTGCCAATCTCGAAGGAAAAATTAATATCGAAGTTGTTGAGTGGATGATCAAACGCGCTGACAGGCATTACAAAGAGAATATTCGACACGATTGCGGCATTTGCGTTACGCGGCGGCATGAATGACCCGTTGCCCGCCGTATTACCGCTGAACACCGTGTTGGCATTGAGTGTGATATTTTGATAATATATCGCCGTGCCGGCTGCAGTTGTCAACACATGCGCGTATTCATAATCTGTCGTGAATATACCGCCGCCGTCTTGACGCGCATGGTTATCCGTGAAGCTCACATTATTCGCGTCAGCAGTCATATGCATCTGCCCGCTCACATGTACGCCGCCGCCGTAGCCAGCCTCGTTGCCTGCAATGACCTTGGCGTCTGTACCACGTAGATTGAATGCTGCGCTCGCATACACACCGCCGCCGCGATGCCCGGCATCATTGCCCTCAATGATGCCGCCGTATAGATTGAAATTGGCCGCTGAGCCCTGTACAAATACACCCCCGCCATCGTGCCCGGCACGGTTGGCGGCAATCGATGCGCTGCCGTTCATGGTAAATGTGCCGCCGCCTATAAATATGCCGCCGCCGCGTTGGGGTGTGGTCGCCGAAACAACGTTGCCGATATGCACCACGTTGGCCAGTGTGTTGTTGTGAATGCCGGCCGTGTCGTGCATCTCAAATGTGCCGCCTATCATACGCACGCCGATGCCGTGCCCTGCGCCGGGGTTGACCGAATTGTTGTGAATGGCCGATCGTCCGCGCATTTGTACTGTGCCGCCCGTCATACCGATGCCCCCGCCGTGATAACCGCCGATATTGTTGGAAATATGTGCGGCATCATACATCCTTAGCTCGCCGTTGTTCACAAACACGCCGCCGCCGCTGTTATTGTTGCCGATTCTGATGTTGTTAAATGTGATGCCTGCCGTGTCGTGCATATTCAGCACAGCGTTGTTATGTACAACGGCGCCCGCGCCCATCCCACCGCGCACAAACGTATTTTGTTGCGCAAAATTGTCGCCGCCAATCACGCTGTCATTGCGCATATTCAGTATTGCGTCATTGGTAATAAATACGCCGCCGCCGCCGCTGATGCCGCCCTGTGCGTTGGCGGTGTTATTATGGATTTGACCGAAGTGCATTTCAAAGCGTGTATCTGCGCCCGTGACAAACACGCCACCGCCGCTGCCGGAGGCACGGGCAGACATTATTCGCCGATGACTGACGATATATTCCCATCGTTCTTCTGTAGGCTCTGCCGGGCCTGATGGGTTGTAATGCAATAGGCTGACATTCGTGCGGTTATTGCCAATGCGGACATTGGCGTGGAAAATTTCAAACACCGCGCCGCCTTCGAGAAACACGCCGCCGCCATGGGCATTGTTATCGGCGATGGCGTTGCTGCCGATGCCCTTATTTTCCAAAATAACTGACGTTTGGTTGGCATCGATCCGCGTATTGTCGTTCATGCCAAATGTGCCGCCTGTCATAAATACCCCGCCGCCGTGACCCACATTGTCAAAGTTGGTGAAAAAGGGTGCTGCCGGCGGAATAAAAAATGGATTCTCCGGGTCAAACACCGGCAAATTCTCCGGTATGCGGTGATTTATGTAGCTACCAAATGTATCATTATCGGTTATCCGTGCGCTGTCGTTCATGCTGACATGGCTATCGGTCATATAGACGCCGCCGCCCAAACCGATACGCTGTGCTTGCGCCGTGTCGGCAAATGGAGCCTCCGGCGCGTTTGCTTGCGCGCGGTTGCTCTCAATGCGGGCATCGCCGAACATATAAAGGGTGCTGTCGGTTAAGTGTACCCCGCCGCCATTAATGGCACGGTTATGCCTGATAACACTGCCTCTTTGCATTGTCAAATGCCCGCTAACGGCCTCTATACCGCCGCGGTGTGTGTCCGCGGGCGGCATAGCCCCTGTCATGTCACGTCCGTCAAGGATAATATTGACCAGCATCAAGCGTGCGCCGCCGCTGAGCGTAAAATGCCGCCCCTCGCTGCCGTGGCGCAACTCAAATGCGGCAGGAGTCGCATCAGGAACGGGAGTATTGCTCGCGCTCAAATCAGTTCCTGCCGTTGTCAGTATGATGTTGGCGTTTGGAACGTCCACATTGATTGTGCCGTCAAGCGCAAATGAAGCGTCAATGGGAATGGCATGAAAGACATCGGCTGCCGCATTCGGTGGTGCAGCGTCAATCCGCGCGGCAAGCTCGGCATGATTTGAAACCGGCGTCGCCCAATTCACTGTCGACCCCGCAGGGATATTCATTGACGCAAAGTCGTTATTTTGTTTGTGGTGGGCATTATCAGACAGCAATAGAGTGTTGCCTTCACTTTTCGCGTCATTTTCTATGCTTTTGTAGAGTACTTGGTGGGGTGGGACTTCGCTCTCTTTTGCAGGTGCCTGAGCATACTTTGTATATATACAGTCATTGTGCTCACCTTGGTTGCCAAAACCATCATACTCACGGTCGCCGTAGACAAATTCATATGCCGAGGCATCAATATGGCCGTGTGTCGTGTCGACCAAATTCACGAGCGAAACGGTTGCAGCTGCCGTCGAAGCAATCAAAATACAAAGCAAAATCCATAGAGCCGGGCATCGCCCACGCCGCAAGTGATGTAAGTAACGCATAGCACTCCTCCGTGTCAACGATCAATGATTGTCTTCATCCTCTGGCTCAGAGGAAATGATGCCCATAAATCCGTCCAAGTTACGCAATTTTATCTTGTAATAGATATTTAATCCGATGCTGACAAGCAGAATGATGCCCACTGCACCGATGCTGAGCCAATTCATAAGAGTCATACAATTAATGAAAGCCATATTTTTTGTCCTCCAATTGCGCAAGCTGTTTTCGCTTTAGATAGGCCTTATAGGCGACTTTTTCTCTCGATATAGTGATGATGCAAGGCAATAACAGAAAGAGAGAAATGATGAGCAGGGAAAGACTGATGCCGCCGGCTACCGCATCAATTTCATTAAATAGAGGCGTCTGATATTGATAAAGGGCGGGAATGGCGCGCTCTTCTCGCCGCCCGCAATGGACGCAAGCGCGGACTTCTAGGCCATAATGCCCTATCTCAGCCGGAACGTCTATGTGCCATTCGCCAAAACTGTGACCAATAGCCGGTTGGCCGGGCTCTGCATATGTATAGCCGCAACGGACACAAGTATATGTTTTTGTTCCAGCCTCTCCACAGATAGGCTCTTGTGCGGTTAGGACAAAATCGTGACCCAACGCGGATCCGCCCGGTGCTGTGCGAGTGCTATCGCAGCGGGTGCAGATATAAGTGCGCAGCCCGTTCTCTGTGCAGGTTGGATACCGAGCCGTTAGCTCGTAATCGTGCCCCAATGCCGGTTCGCCCGGCTCGGTGCGTATGTAACCGCAGCGAGTGCATGTGTAGACTTGCAGTCCGGCAGCCTCACAAGTGGGCTCTTGGGTTGACAAAACAAAGTCATGGCCCAACGGCGGGAGTTCTTCTATCTCATCGTGAGGCGTGTGGGTGGTGCAGGTGCGTCGCCGTTGCCCCGGCTCTGTACAAGTAGATTGTCTGTCAATGCGCCATGCGCTCCAAATATGTGCTGTGGCAAATAAAATTGCGGTATACTCTCGGCCGCATAGTTCACACTGAAATGTCTCAAAGCCGTTTTGGGTTTCGGTGGGCGGCACGCGCTCTGCTAAGATATCCCTGTGCCGGCCTTCCGCGCAATAGTACGGCTGTGCTTGGGTGCCTACATTAAATAGGAAGAGGCAGAGTATCGTAGACATTATAATGCCGATATATCGTCTCGTTTTTTTCATGCCGTTAGGTTGCTCTCTTGTCTAACGCGCTTTTGAGTGCCGGATAATATTTTCGCCCGACAAGAATGTTGGTGCCGTCTTGCATGAGCACATTTGTATAGGTGAGTTTCTCGACAGCATCCAACGAAATAAGATGGAAACGAGAGGCACGCGCAAACGGCCGCCCCTTTAGGTTGTTCTCTATTTTGGCCAATGGGGTGACAAATGTGAAAGATTCCCCCTCACCATAGTGGACAACTAAAGCGCGCTGCTGTACCTCGAAATATTGAATGTCATTGATATCGATTTGTCGTATTTCACCACCATAAGATACGGACAGTTTCTCGTTGTGTTTTTTTGCGACATCCCTGGCCGCGTTTTGGAGTATGTGCTCAAATCGATCCAAATGCTCTTGGGTGCGGCTCTTTTGTACGAAATTATAGGCATCAGTATCAAACAATTGCTCATATGGCAGGATCATCTCTGCTCCGCCAATAAAGACGATTAAGTTGATATAGCCGGTGTTACGGATAAAATCGGGAATTTCCAAATTATCTTTGGCAAGGGCGAAAAAAATGACGTCTAATGCTTTGCGAAACTCAGGACTGTCCAAATCGGACAACAGTGAGTCCGTGGTATGATACAGCTTTAATTCTACCGGTATATTATTTTTTTGCGCAGTTTCTCGGCATAAGGACTTGTAAAATTCCGTTTCGGCAGCGTCGTTATCAAATATAGCAATGCGCATTTTTTTCATAAAATACCTCCTGGTTTTAGGCACAAAACTATTCATAGTATAACACGCTTTTGAAGGCTAGACAAGCCCCCAAAAGCGGAAATACTGCATTTTAGACGTTTAAAACTGCCTTTTAGACATTCTGACGGTCACAGTGAGAAAATGTGTGCTATATTATCCTAGGTTATTTTATAGCATGTAAATAGTAAAGTTTTTTAGGATGACATGATTGTGGATGTGCAGCATAAGCTTACTGTATGTTTTTTAAACTATATAAACCATACTTGACATATGTCCTATACTAACTTTATGAACATTTTGTTAATTCTTTGGAAAATATATTGACAATTGGTAAAGTATTATGGTAAAGTCGAAAACAGTGTATTTATTACTGTATATTGTGCTGTTGTTGAAAAATAACAACAAAATAGAGGTAAATGTTGACAAGCGTTAGCATACTGCTCAGGGAGGGTAATATGAAATCTACTTATCTGCGTGACAATCAATCGAACAGAACGATTTCGGTTCTGCTGATTTTGCTGAGCGCGTTGGCCGTCTTTGCGGCTGTCGCGTTTATTGGCACGACCTACGGCGACAACGAGCCCGGCGATGCCACCGGCTATTATGGGACCGAATATCCTGAGGGCATCCACGTTGAAATGGACGCCGACGGCAATATTGTTGTGACGCCGTCCGACGTGACCTATGACGTGGAAGAGGAAGACGACGTTATTCGCATCATTTTGCCGGCGCAAGCTGACGAAAATGATGTTTTTGTCAACCTTTTGGACGGTTGGACGTATGAGATTGAAGCTTTCGACGGCGAGGCGACCGTTGATACAGATACAGGCGTTGAGACAAACGATTCGTTAGATGGTGATGCATTGGATACCGAATTGCCGGAACTGACAAGCGACGAGTCGGAGTCGGACGATGAGGACGGCGAAGCCGGTGAAAACGGATACATAATTATTACCATCACGCCCCCTGTGGACGGCGAAGATGGCTACGAAGCAAGTGGCCAAGAAGAGAACCAAAACACACAAGAAGCAAATAACAACGCTGAAGAAGTTGCGGCAAATGGAAACGGCTATGTCGGCATCACGCCATTCAATCTTACACCACCTGAGGTGAATTTACCGTCAGGCATCGCAATTCATAATGTTACGCACGGCGGCACCACTGCCGGCGGTTTGCGTTGGGCTATGTCTCAGTCCTCGCCCAGAGCTATACGCCTGATGAATAATATTACTATCGACGGAACAGCTATAGCTGCTGCCGGGACGACACACATTTTTAGTGATACAGACGATATAGAAGAAGCGTTTAGCATTACTCGTAACGGCGGCACGGCACGGCACTTTACCTTAACCGGCACAATGCACATATGGAATGCTACGGTGAGGTCGGATCTGCCTGCCGGTACCGGTGCTCGTGGTGGTATTGCAATTACAGCAGCGGCAGGACGTCTTCATTTAGAAATCGGCAGCACCATAAGCCATAACCGGGCATCCAGAGGGGGCGGCGTGCTGGTAACAACCGGCCAACTAACCATGCGTGCCGGTGCTACAATTAGCCACAACATCTCTACAATCACAGGCACAGGCGCCGGCGGCGGCGGCGGTGTGCATATTTCTCGCTCCTCCGGCGCCGATAACAGTATTATGCACATGCATGGCGGGACTATATCTCACAACACTGCAGCCCACGGCGGTGCCGGCATTCAGCTTGCCGCATCCGGCGAGAGCGGCCATGCGACATTGCATATGCACGGCGGTACCATAGAATACAATACCGCAGGAAACACAGGCGGCGGCCTTCACGCAAACTCGGACACTACAGTTACCATGCAAGGCGAAATAATCATTCATGGTAATGAGGCAGCCACATCCGGCGGCGGTATCAGAATTTTTAACACCGATGGCATGACAATAAACCTCTCGGCGGGCAGCCGGATTACCGATAACACCGCAGGTACTTTTGGCGGCGGAATATCTTTGCTGTCTTCAAACCATGGTATTCATGCAAATGGTGTTACATTTGACGGAAATACAGCCGGCGGGAACGGCGGCGCAATTCATGTAGAAGCGATATTAAGTAATGCTAACTCTGGCAACCCTGCCACTCGCAGAGCGGTTGTTGTTCATAACAGCACCTTTACAAATAACAGAGCAACTAATGGTGGTGCGATTTATATGGCGGTAGGAAATCTGCCGGCAGGCGCAGCGTCAACAACACTGGTCCTTGGTCAGAATGTTACCTTTAATAATAACTCAGCTTCGCATGGTATGCGTGTTGATGATAACTTGGAATGGCGCAATAGGAGCGTGGTGCATCCCGGCGTTGCCGCCGGCTCAGGCGCTCTCCAAAGTGCAAGCTTAGAGTGGATTGGTGTAAACCCGGGTGTTGCCAATCCCCCTGCCGGTCAATCTCCTGTAGTCGCAATGCGCAGGCATGTATTTAACAACTACGACATAAATGCAAGAGACTGGAATTATCTTCGTGAAGTAACGTATGAAGTAATCGGTACGGCGGCATCCGACTGCAATATGACAGCAACGCTTACTCAATTAACTCGTCCTCGCAGCATTAGCGGTACCGGTGCGTTTACCGGCGCTGCAATACCTGCCAATCTTCAGGCAATAGAAAGCGGAACGCTGGTAGTTGTCGGCTTTACAGGAACTGCCTCTCAAACTCAAGTGAGCTATGATGTAACACGCCCCACTGATTCCATTGTCGTAAACTGGTATATAAATGCTCCGGCTACATTGAGCACGATACCATTAAGCCCAGTCAGAAGAGACGACTTTCACCCGGCGCGCGTAATCGCAAACCCTGCTGCGCCTATTGCGGCCAACGGCTATGTCCCTATTCCCGACATAGTACAAGTCAGAATTGATGATGCCACCGACTGGATGCGGCTGAATCATGCCATTAACACCTTGGATCCGCAAACCATTGTCATCCATCCGAGTTTTGCCATTTCCGGTCAGACTGAGGGTATGGTAGGTTCGACCTTCAACTTAGTAATCACCGACCCGGGTGATGGGTACACGATTACCACTGTGCCGATTGGTGCAACCCTTCCGGCGCCGGCAAACAGCGCCCACGCGATTAGCGTGACCCGTTTAGTCAACGTACAAGCGGCGGCAGGAGCTGATATCGTATTGCGTATGCCTTATCCCGGTATGCTTACTCAACCGGGAGGAACGGTGATGGGCGCGCCGTGGGTGACTACGGTTAACAATCTAAGCCGACACTTCCATGTGGAAGGCAGCGGTGATTTTACCATAGGTGCACTTGCGGGCGGTACACTTACGATTGACGGCAACGCGGATGCGTTTGCGGGAAACCGTGGTGGTATCCGAGTAAGTGGCGCGACAGCCGAGCTTGCCATGACCGGCGGTAGTGTAGTATACAATAACCGTGCAGTCATCGGCGGCGGGCTTTTCGTGCAAAACGCTACTGTAACCATGAGCGGCAACGCCAGCATTGAGAGCAATCATGCCACGACTACGGTATCCGACACTGATATTAATCATCCGAGCACCGGTCGTCTTGACGCTCACGGTGGCGGCGTGTTTTTGCAGAACGCCAATCTCACTATGAATGACACTGCACGGATTATTAACAATGAAGTTAGAATTCGGTTTATAAACGAGACGCGTTTATCGACACCGACGCCGACCATTCCGATACCTGCTGCCAACGTCAACGCCAACGGCAACTTGCAGGGTGCGATGCCTTTCGGTATGCCACACATTGCCTTTGGCATTGAGCGCAGCGGCAACGGCGGCGGCGTACATATGCAGGGCAATAGTAGTGTTCTGACAATGAACAACAACTCACGGATTGATGGCAACGGTGCCATTGCGCAGTACACAAACAGAGTGCCTGGCAGCAGGCTAAACGGACATACCAGTGCATTGGGCGGCGGTGTGTTTGTGTCGTTCAGCAATGCTACTGGTGTGGGTACGGCAGGTGCCATCCACATGAACCAAAATGCCAGCATAAGCAACAACTTTACCAGTATTGTCAATGCTGAAGGGTCAGATCCGTTGACAAGTGATACGTATAATCCGACGAATCCGGTGCAAACGCCGCCTCTTCCGCCGGCACAACGTCCGTTCACGCCTGAGTATATAGCGCAAAACCGGCGTACAGTTACACATGAGAATGTGGGAAGCGGTGCGGGTGTTTATTTGGAAGACGGCGCGCAGTTGATGATGAATAACTCCAGCCGTATTGCGGGTAACCGCTCAACGGCGCGTACCAGCGTGACATCGGGCGGCGCGGGCATATATGTGCACGACGCGACGGTTGAAATGCGCAACAACGCGGTTGTTGGCGGCGACAGCTTTGCCGAACGCAATACATTCCACGAGGGCAGCTCTGCACACGGCGCCGGTATCTTGGTACGCGGAGCGGCAGCGCGTGTCAGAATGTTTAATGAATCGCGCGTGTCTTTCAACCATGTGGGCGCGAGCAATACGTCGGGTGGCGGCGGTATAGCAGTCACAGCAGGCAACACGCTCAATATCGTAGGCGACGCGGCTTTGGCCAACGCCAATTTATTGGTTACCGACGATGCGCGTATTCACAGCAATTCGGGCGGCGGCCAAGGCGGTGGCTTGAGTTTGGGCGGCGGCACGGTGGTCATACAAGGCAATGCCATTGTTGAAAGAAACATGGTAACACAATCGGGTGCCGGTGCAGGTATATCGGTAGGCGGCGGTGAGCTGCGTGTGCGCGGCAATGCCAGCGTGCGCAATCATAACGTAATGCGCGGCACCGGAGCCAGCAGCTATGATATGCCGCCGGCGGCGGGTGCGCGTAATGCCAACAACAACGGTTCGGGTATTTTGGTGTCACCTCCCAACCCGGGAGCAGGAAACCCGGGCGGAAATGCGGCTGTGGTTCATATGTACGGCAATGCCCAGCTTTACGGTAACCTTGCGCGCTGGAACGGCGGCGGTGTTCAAGTCAACGGTGTCAATGCCACATTTAATATGAGCGGCAATGCGCAAATCCGCAACAATGATGCGCAAGGCTTTGACGGTTTTGGCGGCGGCGGCGTTTGGCTGCAAAACGGTATATTTAACATGGACGGCGGCTTTATTCACAGCAACCGTGCCTTAGGTACGACCGGCCAATATGGCGGCGGCGGTGTTATGATTAACAGCGCGGGCTCTAATGCGCCTGCGTTCGCGCCTGCCAATCCGCGCTTTAATCTCAACAGCGGTGAAATCGGCGGCCATACGCCTCTAAATATTTTTGGTACACCAACCCCACGCGTTGCCAACCGTGCAGAGCGCGGCGGCGGTGTGCGGATCAATGCCGGTACATTTAATATGAATGGCGGTTTGATTACAAGCCATAGATATGGTGGTCCAACCGGCATGGGTGCTATCCAAGAGGGCGGCGGCGTGCACATGTCTGGCGAAGAGGCCAATTTCAACTTCCGCGGCGGTATGATTGGCGACCCCACCTATGTCTCTGCCAATCACGCTCACAGCGGCGGCGGTGTGTGGGTTGGCAACGGTGCGACGTTTGAGATGAATGCAGGCAGCACCGGCAGCGGTGTGATTGCAGGGAATTTCGGGTCCCTCAGTGGCGGCGGCGTGCATGTTGTTGATGCAGAATTTACCATGAACGCTGGCTGGATTTATAGAAACTCTGCGTTTCATGGCGGCGGCGTGTATGTGACCGGCGGAGATGCAGAATTTACCATGACCGGCGGAACAATTGGCGGTGACTTTGACCAGGGCGAAGGCAACGCTGCCACCTACGGCGGTGGCGTGTTTATTACACGTAGTGCCGAGTTTGAAATGATTGACGGCAAAATTAACGGCAATACAGGCAACGGCGGCAGCGGAGCCGGCGTACATGTACGCGGCGGGGCCGATTTTGTCATGCGCGATGGTGAAATTAATGAAAACTATGCTACCGATGCCGGCGGTGGCGGCGTAGCTGTTGGTCGCTATACAAATTTTCCCCAAGATGGGTTTGGACCTATTATCACCGGCATCAGCAGCTTTACTATGTACGATGGCGAAATTGTTGGCAACGCATCTATTGTCGGTGGTGGTGTGTTGGCGTATATGAATGGTATCTTTACCATGGAAGGCGGCCTTATAGAGCAAAATGAGATTACATTCAGTGCCTTCTTCCCCATGGCATTGGGCGGTGGCGGTGTGGCAATTTTTGCCGACAGCTTCTTTTACATGGAAGACGGCATAATCCGTGACCACGACATTTTGAACGAAGGCAGCGGCCTGTGGGTCGGCCATCTGCACGAAGGCAGTTACAGCATTGCTACGATGAACGGCGGTCGAATTTATGATAACAAAGGCAGTCGAGGCGGTGGTGTGTATGTACACGGCTTACGGCCAGTTGCCGCTGCTGCGGCATTGAGCGCAGCATTGGATGATGATGATTATGCGTGGATGGCTCTTGTGCTTGATAGTGCCGATGATTCAAGCAATGGCATAGTACCCCTGTCTATTTCCAGAAATACATTTGTCATGACGGGCGGGTACATTGAAGAAAACGAAGCCCGGTTAAGCGGCGGCGGTGTGTATGTTGAACAAGACGGCGATTTCTTGATGTCCGGCGGATATATCCGCGACAACCAGGCAACTGTCAACGGCGGCGGCGTTAATATTACCGACGAAGGCACAACTTTTGTCATGACAGGCGGCATGATTGGCCACGAAGACCCAAATTACGGCAACACAGCGGCCGGCGGTGGCGGTGTATGGGTCGGCAACGATGCAACATTTGAAATGCGTATTGCGGTGTCCGGCAGCGGACTGAGCCAAGCGATAAGCGGGTTTGCCAACGAGCTAAGCGGCATTATGCCGTTGAGTGGTGATGTAAGCGTTATCACAGGCAATACGGCTATTAACGGCGGCGGTGTGTTTGTGGATAACACAACATTTGATATGTACGCAGGCAGGATCTGCAACAACACGGCGACGGAAACCGGCGGCGGTGTGTTTGTCACCGGTGGAGACGGCGAGTTTACCATGGCCGGCGGTACGATTGGTCATACCACGAACGCGACGCTCGGCAATACAGCCGTCAGCGGCGGCGGTGTGACTGCGCGTGCGGGTGCAAGCTTTGTGATGGAACAGAGCGGTACTGCGCCGAATTTGAGCAGCGGCACGATTGTGAACAATGTGGCCAGCGGCACAAATTTCTCAGAAGGCGGCGGCGGTGTTTGGATAGGCGGCATTGATACTACATTTGACATGACCGGCGGTTTGATTGAAAGAAATACTGCTGTATCAGGCGGCGGCGTAGCTGTGGTCGGCGGCGCGTTGTTTGAGATGAACTTGGGTTCGGGCGACAGCTCCGGCACCATTCAGAACAACACAGCCACGGGTGCCGGAATTGTTTTGCCTGTACGCCCTTATGACGTAGGCGGCGGCGGCGTATACTTGGCCAGTGATGTAGCGGCCAACCCCAGTAGGTTTATATTAAACGCGGGCGTTATCGGCAGCGAAACTGTGGGCTATGGAAACTATACCCCTAGACATGGCGGTGGCATCTTCGTCCGTCGAAATGCGACTTTTGAAATGAATGGTGGTTATATCGTAGGAAATGAAGCTGGTCAATGCGGCGGCGGTGTAAACGTAGGCATGGATGACGGCAACTTTATGACCATGAACGATGGCATGATTGGCGGCGCTGAGCCGGGTTCCGGCAATGTGGCGGGCACAGCCGGCGGCGGCGTTCGCCTAGGCGCCAACACATCTTTCATGACAGGTGGTTATATCGTAGGTAATCTAGCACCCGAAGGCGGCGGCGTCCGCATAGATGGTGATACCGCAACGACCTTTATGATGACAGATGGTACAATAGAGCAAAACCGAGCCAACTTTGGCGGCGGTGTGTCGGTAACTCGTATTTTTGACATGATGGGCGGTGTGATTGAAAATAATCGCCGCAACCGATTGGATAATAATGCCGTTACAGCCGGCGGCGGCGTATGGGTAAACGGCGAGGGCGCATCATTTTCGATGACCGGCGGTGTGATTGGCGATGAAGATCGCGACTACGGCAACCGTGCTCTCAACGGCGGTGGTGTATGGGTTGGCGCCGGATCGAGCTTTGCAATGGGAAACGGTACAATTCTTGGCAACGAGGCCACTTCAGATGGCGGTGGTGTACATGTTACCGGCAGTGCGACGGTTTCGGGCAATGTTGTTCCGTCAAGCTTTAATATGACCGGCGGCACCATCGGCGGCGACCCCGAAGAAGACGAAGGTAACACAGCTCAAAACGGCGGCGGTGTATGGGTTGGCGACGGCGCGAGCTTTGATATGCGTCAGCCTATTATGATGATGTCTGACAACGAAGCCGGCAGTCTGCGAGATTTGCTGCGCGGCGCACGGTCAATGGCCGGCGGTACGATCGTGGGCAATGTGGCGACCAGCGCAGTGACCAACGCGGGCGGCGGCGGTGTGTTTGTAACGGGACGCGATTCTACATTTGATATGCTTGCCGGGTTTATTAGAGAAAATAATGCTCTCAACGGCGGCGGTGTGAATTTGACAAGTGGCGGCAGAATGGATCTGTTAAGCGGTCAAATCCATAGAAATGATGCGACTGTAAATGGCGGCGGTGTGTTTGTAAGTTCTCCTGTACCCGTAGTTTCCGGCGATCTTGCGAGGATACCTGCTACTCTCAATATGTCCGGAGGAACCATTGGCGGAGATAGCCCGGCCGAAAGAAACACAGCGAATCGCGGTGCCGGTGCGCTTGCCGGCAATGGCGGAAGAATTGAGATGACCGGCGGCACCATCAGTCATAATGCATCAAGGACGACCGGCGGCGGTATAGAGATAGCTGGCGGGGCAACGGGGACTGGTGGCCTCCCCGGGATTGACAGCACCTTTGTTATGAGAAGTGGCCTCATCGCTAATAATACAGCTGTTACAAATGGCGGCGGCGTACTTCAAAGCGGCATTTTCCATATGTACGGCGGTACGATCGGCGGCGTCGGCCAAGCTAACGAAGCTATACGCGGCGGTGGCGTACATGTAGTGATGGGAACGTTTGACATCCGCGGGAGTGACTCGAAGGAGATTTCAAACAACGAAGCGCATTACGGGGGCGGCGTGTATGTCGTGAC
>WRAI01000014.1 GCA_009780275.1 Oscillospiraceae bacterium
AGAAAAGCTCGGCTGGCTTGCACCGCTTGAATTGCGACGCCAATTGACGACAGCGTAGCGATAACTCATTTCACTCACCCATATTTTTACTTTTCGCTTGTCTACTTGACAGGGGGCGCGGCATTTATGTCTGGATATCCCCCCCGTCGCCGCCTTATCCACGGCAAGGTCGGTAGTTTATAAACCCTGTGCCACAATTTTGGTAACGCAGGGTTTCGTTCCCTTATTCACCGAGGATGTTGCTTTTGCAAGCACTAGTTGGATACCATTCACAAGTGCCGCAAATATCATCCATTATGGCACTTGTCATCTGTTCGTTGATTTTTGAGATAATATTTTTGTATTGATACTGCCTTTCTTCAACCCCAAAGTAATCAACCACTTTTTGGTCAAAAAAAGTTACTTTTTCGTTGGAGCTGCATAAATCATCTCCAAGTTTTTTCGGGCACTCCTCGCAAATGTCATCTGTGGAGAATACAATTTGAATTGTTACATTCGCATCACTTCGCAAGAGGTTTACGATAGCGGTCATATTCTCGACAAAGGTATCGCTGTATCCACTTCCACTAAATCCCTGTGTGCAAAGCAAGTGATGGGGACGCAATTTCATAAGTGCATTTCTCCCTTTGCCGCAACTCGTTCACAACGCTCTAAATAGACACACCCATGACAAACATCTGCAAGTTTTTGGGGATTCAGGATCTGGTCACACAATTTGTCTCGTAAACTGCTCCAAGGGGCAGGATCGTCTGTGACTTGGTCGCATAGTGAAAGGACTTTCTCGTCAGATGTTGTTACCTCATGTTCTTTACTGCACACGCCAATTTCATTATGTGGACAATGCGTACATATCACATCAAGCGCAAAAGTCATCGTGATTGCTTTTGTTGGATCAGCGGCAATCTCATAAAGCAAACTACGCATGATGTTTGAGTACGGTGTACTGTGTCCCGCTGGATTAAATAGCAAAAGACATAAAGTGTGGTGCGGGCGCAGGAATAGCTGCTTTGTATGTAACATGGATTTTCCCCCTTGCTATCAGTTTGCGATATAGTATTTTTCCAATGCCTTTCTCATGATTGGAGTAATCACAAAAACGAGACCCATCTTGAGTAGCTCAATCAAGATAAACGGAGTAAAGGCAAGGAAAAATGCCGATTGCAGACTGGATCCTGTGATAAGGGCAAACTGGATTGTTCCCATCGAGAGGTTGAGAAGAGATCCCAAAATGAGTCCGAGAGCCAGCCAAATGAGTTTCTTCCTATCAGCGGAAAAACCAACAATAAATGCCATAAGAGGATAAGATAGAATATACCCGCCGGTAGGCCCTATGATGAAATGAAATCCACCATGAAATCCTGCAAACACGGGAAGCCCCACCGCTCCCAATAGCACATATACAAAAGCCGCAATTGCCCCTTTTTTCGCCCCCAATACAGCGGCGACAAACGGAATGATGAAGGTCTGCAAGGTCATAGGCACGCCACCCGGCAAGGGGACGGCAAGCTGAGAAACGGCAACAATCAAGGCGACAAAAACACTGATGACACACATATCACGGATGGACATTTTAGATTGATTCATATTAAAGGTTCCTCCTACTTTGTTTTTGCAAAGAGTATAACAGAGGATGCCCTTATTGTCAACTCAAAATGTTTTTAGGTTGACAATAAGGATTTGAAGGGATTCGCCCACAGCATAAGCATATAGCATACTCCAACCCCGCAAGAACGCCACGCCGTGATAAGTGAGATTATTAACACTCAAAGGTGGCTGCACCCCCATTGTAACTCCGGCGCACCCACGGGACAAGATAACGGCGCATTATCCTATTCCGTGGGTTTTGTGTTTTTGTGCCAACAGTCGGGTCGCAAAACTAAATCAAAATTGCGTTCATTCTGACTGCCAATTTGGACGAAAAACTCACAAACCCCACATCTACAATCATCGCAAAAACTCCAAAACCTTACTCCCGCCGCCGCGCAAAACAAGCCCTTGGGCGCGACTTAACTTCGGGACAAATTGCAGTGCCCCCTGTCAAGTAGACAGATGAAAAATAGCGTTTACACCAAGAAAGGAGCATTACAACGCGAAATATATCGACATCAAAGCGCACCAAAACCCGCGACATCGGCATGGAGCGGTAGGCATGGCGAGAGATGGGTCTGTGTTTCACAGCCTATCGAAAAGGCTTGATTTCCGGGTGGTTTTATGGTATACTCACGCCGTGGGTAGAAACATTATCTACTCTACGCACACACGCACCCATCGGCGCGTGAAGTTTATATTAGGTGCAGGATAATTGAATGAGATTATTCCATGTTAGCGAAGACCCAAATGTTGAAATATTTCATCCACGACTTCCACGGCGGGAAGAACTCGACCCGCACATTGGGTTAGTTTGGTCGCTAACCGAACCTGCGTTGCCTAACTGGTTGTTTCCGCGTGATTGCCCTCGTGTTGGCTATCGAGATTGTGATAATGTTACCCCGGAAGACATGAAAAGATTTTTTACATCGGGAGCGCGCCATATCGTTGCCATAGAAAACGATTGGCATGAACGACAACTTAATGCAACGCTCTATGTTTATGAGTTTGACCCGACAAACTTCTACTTTGACGAAGTTGCTGGGTTTTATGTCAGCCAAAAATCTGAAATCCCCATTGATATGGTAACCTACACAAATCTTTATGCAGAACTGTTTAATCGCGGTGCAGAAGTGCGGATAGTTGATAATCTTTGGGCTTTGCGTGATACTGTGTTTGCTTCATCACTTACAAAGTGGTCATTTTGCAAAATGGCAAACGCAAAACCCCGACCATAAATACAGCGCACCTAATAAGCAATCTACACCGGAGAATTTATATGTATTACTATTTAAACGGCACAGTCGCGCATTATGAACAAGACCTTGTTGTGTTGGACGTTGGTGGGATTGGCTATGCTTGTCACACAACGCTGGCGACTATTGCGCGATTAACGATTGGAACGCCTGTCAAACTGTATACGCACTTACAAGTCAAGGAAGACGCGCAAGACATCTACGCTTTTTTCTCGTTGGAAGAAAAGGCTTGTTTTCTGCGCCTAATTTCAGTCAGCGGCGTCGGGCCGCGATCGGCATTAAACATTCTGTCGATTTGTACCCCCGATCAGTTGGCATTGGCCGTTGCGACAGAAGACGATAAAGCGCTCACGCAAGCCGCCGGCGTCGGCAAAAAAATGGCACAGCGCATTATCTTGGAGTTAAAAGACAAGTTGGCACAACTGCCGCAAGATAGCGGCATTGCCTTGCCAAGCACCATCGACATAGGCGTTCAGAGCAATTTGCGCCAAGCTCAGGCAGCGTTACAACAGCTCGGCTACACGCCCAGCGAGGCCGGGCAGGCCGTAAAAGGCTTGAATGCCGAAGACTCAGTAGAGCATCTATTGAGTGCTGCACTGAAGAAATTGGTGTAAAGGCTTGACAAACAACATAAATATGCCATATAATGTTCATACCATGGAAATACATTTTAATATGGAGGGATACTCATGCTTAACAGACCTGAACTAAAATCTGCGGCTAAAGCCCAAATCAAAGGGAAAATCGGAATTCTATTCCTATGCATGTTCTTGATTGGTCTAATCACGAGTGCTGCCACACCTCTTCTCGGCGCAGGCCTTATCCTCGCTCCAGCATTTTCTATCAGCATGATCATGATTTACTTGGCGTTGATAAAAGGTGATGCTCCAGAAGTCGGAGATATATTCAAAGGGTTTAACCTGTTTGGCAAAGCACTTTGGTTGTCAGTCATCACACAATTCTTTGTTTTCTTATGGTCATTACTCTTCTTTATTCCCGGCATTATCAAGGCAATTGCCTATTCTATGGCACCATATATATTGGCAGAAAATCCAGATATGACGGCACGAGAAGCCTTAAACAAGAGTAAGGAAATCACGCAGGGGCACAAAGGCGAGTTGTTTGTACTTGCACTCTCATTCATTGGATGGATACTGCTGACTGTGGTCACGTTTGGCATCGCCTTTATCTACGTTGGTCCGTATATGCAGGCAACATATGCAAACACTTATAGAAAGCTATCCGGTAATGCAGAAATTTCCCCTGCCCCCACCACAGAAATTGTTGCAGAAGCCTAGAAACGTTCAGAGAGGCGCATGGCACGAGCTTATTAAAATTATTCAAAAACACAAAACACGGGCTTGACATCATCGTCGAGCCCGTGTTATACTGTTAAAGTATGCTTGTCATGGACAGAGTGCCAAATACTCACCCGCAACGATTGTATCATGGCAAGCAAGAAAAAGCAAGCACAAAACGCAGTTTGTTTCCACGCTGCCGTGCGTGTCGAGCCAGTGGATGATTATCGCGTATGACCCGTGCTTTTCATTGCTGGCTACTCACTACTAAACAATCAAAGGAGAACGCCCTATGGCAAACGCACCGCTCACTAAAGATGTCCGTTACGGCCGGACGGTTCGCAAGAGCTACTCCCGTCTCGACGAAGTCCTCGAATTGCCGAGCCTTATTGAAATTCAAAAGAAATCTTACAATTGGTTCTGGGCTGAGGGGTTACAGCAAGTCTTCCGCGACCTGTCCACCGTCACCGATTATACGGGCAACTTAGAACTGACCTTCCTCGATTATCGACTGGAAAACAAACCCAAATACCCTGTTGACGAATGCAAAGAGCGCGATGCGACTTACGCCGCACCACTTAAAGTACGTGTACGTTTGCGCAACAAAGCCACCGAGGAAATCAAAGAGCAGGAAATTTTTATGGGCGACTTCCCGCTCATGACTGACAGCGGCACGTTCATCATCAATGGTGCCGAGCGTGTTGTCGTCAGCCAAATTGTGCGTTCGCCGGGTGCCTATTTCAACGGCGAAAACAAGGCCGGCGCGGGTATGTTCTCGGCTTCTGTTATCCCCTATCGCGGTGCATGGCTGGAGTATGAGACCGATATTAACGATATCTTCAACGTACGGATTGACAAAAACCGTAAGCTACCTGTCACTTCGTTGTTGCGTGCCATTGGGCTAAAAACCAACGCCGAAATCATCGATATGTTCGGCGAAGATACGCGCATTATGGCAACATTGGAAAAAGACCCGGCACACACCGAAAAAGAGTCGCTGGAAGAAATTTACCGCCGTGTACGTCCGGGCGAACCGCCTACGGTCGAAAGCGCACAGGCGTTGTTGAAAAGTCTGTTCTTTGACGCGCGGCGTTATGACTTATCACAAGTCGGGCGCTATAAGTTCAATAAAAAACTCTCCATTGTGCAACGCTTAACAGGTCAGACCTTGGCATTGCCTGTTGCTGACCCATTGACAGGTGAAATTCTGCATGATGAGGGCGACACGTTAACTCGCGAGCAAGCGCAAGCACTCGAAGCGCGCGGCGTCAATGCCGTGACGCTGACTGTTGACGGGCAATTGGTCAAAGTGTTGAGTAATGGCATGGTTGACATCAATAATTTTGTTGACTTTGATGCTCGCACTGCGCTGAACATTCGCGAAAAAGTCACTTTTTCTGTATTGCAAGAAATTCTTGCCGAGGCCAAAGAAAAAGGCGAGAACATTAAAGAATTGATTGCTGACCGCATCAATGACTTGATGCCCAAACACATTCTGCCGCAAGATATTTTTGCTACCGTTAACTACCTCAACTGCCTTGCTCATGGCATCGGCATTGAGGACGACATTGACCATTTAGGCAACCGCCGCTTACGTAGCGTGGGCGAATTAATGCAAAATCAATTCCGCATCGGCTTCACCCGTATGGAACGCGTTATTCGCGAGCGCATGACCATCCAAGATCTTGAGATTGTTACGCCGCAATCACTGGTCAATATTCGGCCTGTCACAGCTGCTATTAAAGAATTCTTTGGCAGTTCCCCCCTGTCGCAGTTTATGGATCAGCCAAACCCGCTGGCAGAGCTAACGCATAAGCGGCGTGTATCGGCACTCGGTCCAGGCGGCCTATCACGTGAACGTGCCAACTTCGAAGTGCGAGACGTGCATTACAGTCACTACGGTCGTGTTTGTCCCATCGAAACACCCGAGGGTCCGAACATCGGCTTGATTGCCTATCTATCCACCTATGCACGCATCAACGAATACGGTTTTATTGAAACTCCGTATCGCCAAATCGATCGCAAAACACGGAAACTTACTGACGAAGTGGTCTACATGACCGCCGATGTTGAGGATGAGTTTATCATTGCGCAAGCCAACGAACCGTTTAACAAAGACGGTACATTTGCTAACCGGCGAGTCATCGGGCGACACCGCAATGAGATTGTCGAAGTTGAGTGCGATCGCATCGACTACATCGACGTATCAAGCAAAATGATGGTCAGCGTAGCGACATCAATGGTGCCTTTCTTAGAAAATGATGACGCCAAGCGCGCCTTGATGGGCGCGAACATGCAACGCCAAGCCGTACCGCTGCTCGTACCCGAAGCCCCCATTGTGGCAACGGGGATCGAGCATAAAGCAGCTTGTGACTCCGGCGTAGTGGTTTTGGCGCAAGAGGACGGCAAAGTGTCAAACGTCACAGCCAATTGCATTACGATGAAATATAAAGGCGGCGATGTTGTTGATCATAAACTAGTCAAGTTCGTGCGCAGCAACCAAGGTACTTGTATAAATCAACGCCCGTTGGTTAATGTTGGCGAAATGGTTAAAAAGGGCGATGTGCTCGCCGACGGCCCAAGCACATGTGAAGGCGAAATCTCATTGGGGCGCAATGTATTGATTGGCTTTATGACGTGGGAAGGCTACAACTACTCCGATGCCATTCTCATCAACGAACGCCTTGTGCGCGACGATGTGTTTACCTCTATTCACATTGAAGAATACGAAAGCGAAGCCCGTGACACCAAGCTAGGCAGCGAAGAAATCACACGCGACATTCCCAACGTGGGCGAAGACGCGCTGAAAGATTTGGACGAACGCGGTGTCATTCGTATCGGTGCTGAAGTGCGCAGCGGCGACATCTTGGTCGGCAAAGTCACGCCTAAGGGCGAAACCGACTTGACGGCAGAAGAGCGTTTGCTCCGTGCCATTTTTGGCGAAAAAGCGCGCGAAGTACGCGATACGTCGTTGCGCGTGCCGCACGGTGAAAGTGGTATTGTCGTAGACGTCAAAGTCTTTACACGCGAAAACAATGACGAACTGCCGCCGGGCGTCAACATGCTCGTGCGTTGCTACATCTCGCAAAAACGTAAAATCAGCGTAGGCGACAAAATGGCGGGGCGCCACGGAAACAAAGGCGTTATCTCGCGCATTTTGCCACAGGAAGACATGCCTTTCTTACCTGACGGAACGCCACTCGACATCGTGTTAAACCCACTGGGCGTGCCGTCGCGTATGAACATTGGGCAGGTGCTGGAAACGCACTTGGGTTACGCCGCGCACAAGCTTGGCTGGAAATGCGCCACACCGATTTTCGACGGCGCGAACGAAGACGACATCGAGAAAACTTTGGAGCTGGCAGGTCTGTCTCCTGATGGCAAGAGCGTTCTCTATGACGGGCGCACAGGCGAGGCATTTGACAATCCCGTTACTGTTGGCTACACCTACTTCTTAAAATTGGCTCACTTAGTTGATGATAAAATTCACGCCCGTTCGACCGGCCCGTACTCGCTGGTTACGCAGCAGCCATTGGGTGGCAAAGCACAGTTTGGCGGTCAGCGTTTTGGCGAGATGGAAGTGTGGGCACTCGAAGCCTACGGTGCGGCACATACCCTGCAAGAACTGCTCACCGTCAAAAGTGACGATATCGTTGGACGTGTCAAAACCTATGAGGCCATTGTCAAAGGCAAGAACGTACCTGCGCCGGGCGTGCCGGAATCATTTAAGGTGCTGATTAAAGAGTTGCAATCGCTATGTCTAAACATCCGTATCTTAGACAAAGACGGTGAAGAGATCGACTTCCACGCCGAGGAACCTGATTACGCCGCCGCCGACTTGGACGTCGAACCCAACTACGCCGCTGAGGAAGAACTTGAGCAAAGCGGTTATTCCATCAATGACACAGGTGCCGATTTTGATCTTTCCGGCGACTCAAACGATGATGAACTCTCTGTCGACGACGATGACGATACCCTTGATGATACTGTTGAAAGTGAGGAGCACGCATGAATCACGCACCATTTGAAGCCATAGAGATTCGTCTCTCATCTCCTGATTTAATTCTTGAACGTTCCTATGGTGAGGTAAAGAAACCCGAAACCATCAACTACCGCACGCTCAAACCCGAGCGTGAAGGTCTGTTCTGCGAACGCATTTTTGGCCCGACTAAGGACTGGGAATGTCACTGTGGTAAATATAAAAAAATTCGTTACAAAGGCAAAGTTTGCGACCGCTGCGGTGTGGAAGTCACTAAAAAAGATGTGCGCCGCGACCGTATGGGGCACATTGAATTGGCTGCACCTGTTTCGCATATTTGGTACTTCAAAGGCATTCCATCTCGCATGGGGCTGTTGCTCGACATGACGCCACGCCTGCTTGAAAAAGTGCTGTACTTCGCGGCATATATCGTCACGCGCGTTGAAGAGGGTGAAGTGCCGCTCAGCAAAAAACAAATTTTAACCGATGCCGAGTACCGCGATATGCGCGAAAAGTATGAAGATGCCTTCACTGCCGAAATGGGTGCTGAGGCGCTTGAAAAATTGTTGGCCGAAATCGACTTAGACACATTGTCAATACAACTGCGCGAAGAGTTGAAAGACGCATCGGCACAAAAGAAGCTGCGTATCCTCAAACGCTTGGAAACTGTCGAAGCTTTCCGCTTGTCAGGTAACCGTCCGGAGTGGATGATTGTCCGGCATATGCCTGTCATGCCGCCGGAATTGCGCCCCATGGTGCAGCTTGACGGCGGACGCTTTGCCACTAGTGACCTCAACGACTTATACCGCCGCGTCATCAATCGCAACAATCGCTTAAAGCGCTTGCTGCAATTGGGCGCGCCGGATATTATTGTACGCAACGAAAAGCGTATGTTGCAAGAGGCCGTTGACGCGTTGATTGACAACGGCCGCCGCGGCCGCCCTGTCACAGGCCCTTCCAACCGCGCACTCAAATCACTCTCCGATCTACTCAAAGGCAAGCAAGGTCGTTTCCGTCAAAATCTGCTGGGTAAACGGGTTGACTACTCAGGGCGCTCGGTTATCGTTGTCGGCCCTGAGCTGAAACTCTACCAATGCGGCCTGCCTAAAGAGATGGCCTTAGAGTTGTTCAAACCATTTGTTATGAAGCGCCTTGTCGGGCTCGGATTGGCAAACAACATCAAAAGTGCAAAAAAAATGGTCGAACGCTCGCGCGTTGAGGTCTATGACGCGTTAGAAGAAATCATCAAAGAACATCCGGTGCTGCTCAACCGCGCACCGACCTTGCACCGCTTGGGCATACAAGCCTTTGAACCGGTACTGGTCGAAGGCCGCGCCTTAAAATTGCACCCGTTGGTCTGCACAGCGTTTAACGCCGACTTTGACGGCGACCAAATGCCTGTCCATGTGCCGTTGTCAGCTGAAGCACAAGCCGAAGCACGGTTCTTGATGTTGAGCGCCAATAATCTGTTACACCCCAAAAACGGCCGTCCTGTTACTTTGCCGACTGAAGATATGGTCTTGGGCATTTACTATCTGACCATGGAGAATGCCAACGCAACCGGCGCGGGCAAAATCTTTGGCAGCCCCAATGAGGCATTGATGGCATATGACGCTGGTGTTATCGGTATCCATGCGCCCATCAAGGTGCGCCGTACTGGCGAATTTAACGGCCAGCCCATCCAAAGTATGGTCGATTGTACCGCTGGACGCCTTATTTTCAACGAGGCAATCCCGCAAGATTTGGGGTTTATCGACCGCACACACCCCGACCGTGCGTTAGAGCTTGAAGTTACCTATGCTTGTGGTAGCAACGAACTGTCACGCTTGATTGAGCGCTGTATCCACCGCAAAGGCTTTACTGAAAGTGCGATTCTGCTCGACAACATTAAGACACTGGGTTTCCACTACTCAACCCGCGGCGCCATGACCATTTCAATTAGCGATATGGTTGTGCCGGCTGAGAAAAAAGAGTTGATTGCCAAGAGTGAGGCAAAAGCTGTGAGTATTGATGATATGTACCGCCAAGGCTTGATTACCAACGATGAGCGTTATCGCTTGGTTGTACAAGAGTGGGAAAAAACAACCAGTGATGTAACCAAAGCGTTGCAAGCCAATCTATCTGACCTCAATCCTATTAAGATGATGGCCGACTCGGGTGCTCGCGGCAGCATGACACAAATGCGTCAGCTTGCCGGTATGCGCGGCTTGATGGCTAACGCAGCAGGCCGCACCATCGAGGTGCCAATTAAGTCAAATTTCCGCGAAGGCTTGTCCGTGCTGGAATACTTCATCTCATCGCGTGGTTCACGTAAAGGTTTGGCTGATACAGCATTACGTACCGCCGACTCGGGTTACTTGACACGCCGTTTGGTTGACGTCAGCCAGGACGTGATTATCCGTGAAAAAGACTGCGGCACAGAGCAGGGCATTACGTTGCGCGAAATCAGCATCGACGGTCAAGTCATCGTACCGTTGGGCGACAGGCTCGAAAGTCGTTACACTATGGACGATGTGTTGGATGCCAAAGGTAAGGTTGTCTTAAAAGCTGGCTCGCTGATTACCAGCGAGGTCGCGCAGCGGCTGGTTGCTAAAGGTGTCGAAAGCGTGCGTTTGCGTAGTCCGTTGGGTTGTCACGCGCGACATGGCGTATGCGCTCGTTGCTACGGTGCCAACTTGGCGACCAACGAAGAAATCAATGTCGGTGAAGCTGTGGGTATCATTGCGGCACAGTCGATTGGTGAACCAGGCACACAGTTGACGATGCGGACGTTCCACAGCGGTGGCGTTGCCGGTGTCGATATCACGCAAGGTTTGCCGCGAATTGAGGAACTGTTTGAGGCGCGTAAGCCCAAGCACTCAGCGACATTGAGTGCCGTTACAGGTACGGTCAGCTTTGAAGATATCAAGCGTGGCACAGTCAAAGTTGTCACTATCACCAACAAAGAGACGGGTGACAGTGCCAGCTATCAAATCCCATCAAATCACCGTTTCCGTGTTAAAGAGGGCAGCCAAGTCACAGCCGGTGAACGATTGACTGACGGCGCGCTCAATCCGCACGAAGTGCTTGATATTCTTGGTGTTGAGGCGGCACAAAACTATCTCATTCAAGAGGTGCAGCGCGTCTACCGCAACCATGCCGTTGACATCAACGACAAGCATATTGAAGTTATCGTGCGCCAAATGATGCGCAAAGTGCGCGTTGACCATCCAGGCGATACGCATCTATTGGCAGGCGCAATGGTTGATGTCATCGAATTCCGTGACGCCAACCAGCAAGTGCTTGACCGCATGGGCCGCGGCGAAGAAAATCTCAGCGAAGCTACCTTTGAGCCAATTATGCTGGGCATTACTAAGGCCAGCTTAGCAACCGAGTCATTCTTGTCTGCCGCGTCGTTCCAGGAAACGACGCGCGTGCTGACCGACGCCGCCATCAAAGGCAAGGTCGATCACCTCATGGGCTTGAAAGAAAACATCATCATCGGTAAACTCATTCCCGCCGGCAGCGGTATGGACACGTATAATAACCCGCAAATCAGCTACTCAGGCGGGTACGACAGTCTTCACGGCGGATATTGAAATTGCTAAAAAGAGCTGTTGGGATAACCCAACAGCTCTTTTGTTTTTGACGACTTCGTAGCATGCTTATTAGTACATAATGGCACTAAATATTTTTTCTAAAAATCATTTTAGTTTTGCCTATATATCCACAAACCTTATACAACGCCTGTGCCGAGCGATTATCAACAGATGTAGCTATATCTGCAATAATAACGCCCATTTTTTTAAACTCAGTCTCTATTTCATTTATTAATTTAGCGGCAATACCCTGCCTGCGATATTCATCATCTACGAACAATTCACCCACTGAACCATGTGGCGTTTTATAGCACATCGAGCGGCATATTTCTCCGCATATAAAGCCGGCAGGTGCGCCATTCGCATATGCAATCATTACTATTTCGCGCGTATTATTCTGCAAGGAATCAATAATCAATTCCTCAGTTGTACAATTGCCATTAAAAACAGCGTTGAGCCTATATAGAGCAGGAGCGTCCGACAATTCTGCTTTCTTTATTCGTATATCCATCGTACATAGCTCCTCATGTTCCTGACATAAATTCCCTACCCTCTTTCGTCAAGAGAGGGTCCCCACAGGGATGGGTGTTTTCCCACGCCGTGCGCAATAAAAATATATAAAACTTTCTACATCACCCAGACAACCCCTTCACCCTCAAGCTCGCATCATACAGCCCATTCCGCGCCAACCCCTCTTTACTCAACCGCGCCACAGCATCCTTCAATGTACCGCCATGCCGCACAATATCGTCTACCAACCGCGCCTCGTAAGACAGCGGCATTTCGTCACGCTCTTCTTGCCGCGGCGGCTTTTGCACAACCAGCACATACTCCCCGCGGCCAGCCTTAGCATTTTGCTCAATCGCCTGCATAACAATCTGCGGACTGCCACGATACATGCGCTCATGCAATTTTGTTAAGTCATTGCACAAGCATAACGCCGCATCATCCCAGTGCGCCGCAACCAGTTCCAATGTCTCACGCAGCCGATGCGGCGACAAATAAAATACAGCAATTGGCATAGAGTCGCCGTCGGCACGCGTCAGCAACTCGGCAATTTTCTTCTTCTCCTTGGGCAAAAAACCATAAAACCCAAATGACAACCCACTAAACCCCGAAACAGACAACGCCGCAATCAACGCGCACGAACCCGTAACAGGCAGCACCTCAATGCCGGCATCCACAGCCGCCGCAACTAAAAACGCGCCCGGGTCGCTGACGCTCGGCGTACCCGCATCACTAATCAGCGCAACATCATGTCCGCCCAGCATGATATCAATAAACTGCGCCGTCACTGCTTCCTCATTAAATTTATGACAGGCCATTAACGGCGTGTCAATGCCAAATCGCCGCAACAACACCGACGACGTGCGCGTATCCTCACAAGCAATGCGCTCAACCGACTGCAATATCTCAACGGCACGCGGCGACAACTCCGTCAAATTGCCAATCGGCGTGGCAACAACGTATAGTTTACCGGCCATCACTACGCATCAACATATACAGCATTGGCCTGCCTGCGCTTTTCCCATTTTTTGGTCAGCATACGAACAAAGCGGTTCAAGTAGATAAACATGCTCACTCCTAAGTGCATCAGTGGCAAATAGAAGAAAGCGTTACGCGACCACAACGGTTCAAGTCGCAAGAAATCGCCACCGCCAATGAACATAATGAGGAACATCGCGATACACCCTGCGTACAGCGCGATAATAAATCGATTAAACGGCCGCGCAACTCGCGCCAACACAGTGAAGTTGATAGTGCCAATGAGCAAGACATTCATGGTCGACACTTCTTCTGAACCTAAATCGAACAATGCGCCCGCTAAAATAACGAGCAAAATTGTCGTTACAACAGCAATGGCGGCCGGCACAGAGTTTTCCAACACATTTGCCAAAAAACGCCCGCGCGGCTTATTATAATTGGCACGCATCGCCAAAAAGAAAGTCGGCACGGCAATGGCGGCGGCACTGACCGGCATCATCATCGCCGTGTCATCAATGGGCAGGTCGAGCGGTACAAATGCGAAAATCAACCCCAATAGCATAAAATAAATCGTGTTGACAAGGTAAATGCTCGCCACGTTTTCAATGTTGTTAATGACGCGACGCCCCTCTTTCATGACACGCACCATGGCCGCAAAATTTGAACTCAACAGCACAAAATCGGCCGCATTACGCGCCGCTTGGCTACCCTCGACCATAGCGACCGAGCAGTCGGCCTCCTTCATAGCGAGCACGTCGTTGACGCCGTCGCCCGTCATACAAGTCGAATGCCCGTGGCGCTTTAATGCCCGCACTAACTCACGTTTTTGATGCGGCGTTACGCGCCCGAATACGGTATAGTTCTCCACCAACGTATAAAAATCGGCATTTTCACCCTGCTTGCTCATATCGACATAGCGATTTGCATTGTCAATGCCCGCCTTTGCCGCAATGGTACTGACTGTCACAGGATCGTCACCGCTGATGACTTTCAACATCACGCCCTCTTCGGTAAACCTACGAAATGTATCATACGCCTCAGGACGAATATTGTCGCCAAAAATAAGCAGCCCTATGCACTTCAAGTCATGTGGCAGTCTGTCCCCGTCTAAACGTTCCGCACTGTGTGCCAAACACAACACACGATAGCCCTCAGCAGCATATTTGTCTACCGTTTTGAAAAAGGGTTGATTGCCCGCCGGAAATACAAATTGCGGCGCACCGATAATGTAACTCCCCTGCCCTTGGAATGTTACGCCGCTCCACTTCCGTGCCGAGGAAAACGGCACAAGTCCCGCCGCCCGCCATCTTCCGCCGTTGGGAAATGTGCCGCGAATGGCTTCTGCTGTGGCATTTTCGTCAGGCAAAGCTGTCATAATCTCGCCCAATACCTGCCCTGCTTTTTCCGTACTATACCCCTCGCGCAGTACGAATTTTCTGAAACTCAGCGTACCGTCAGTAATCGTACCGGTTTTATCCAAACACAACACATCGACCCGTGCCAGCGTTTCAATACTTGGCAGTGACTGCACCAATGCCTTATGCCGCGCTAATTTTATAGCACCGAGCGCCAACGTCACGCCGGTCAACAATATCAGTCCGGCCGGAATCATGCCCAGCACAAGCGTCGACGTGCCCAAAATTGAGCTTTGAAAAGTGGCACCCGGCCGCTGATAGGCATTGTGAAACAACAGCAACCCCAGCGGCACGATAACAATGGTGGTTACACGGATAATGCCATTTAGAGTGCGCATCAACGGCGTGGTTTTCTTCTTAAACTTCTTGGCCTCCATTGTCAGCGAGTTAGCAAAATTGCCCGCACCAACCGCTGTTACCCGAACATAGGCGTTGCCTGCAACAACAAAGCTGCCGCTCATTACCGAATCGCCGACTGTCTTATGAATAGTATCTTGCTCACCTGTCAGCAAAGCCTCGTTGACTTCTAGACTGTCGGTATATACCACCTCTGCATCGGCGCAAATTTGTTCACCAGCCGCTAAGATAACGATGTCATCCATCACAACATCCTGTTGGTGTATCTCTTGCGACTGCCCGTCACGCAAAACTTTCGTCTTTGACGCAGCGAGAATTGACAGCCTATCCAATGTCACTTTTGACCGCCATTCCTGAAAAATACCCATGGCTGTGTTGGACAACGCGACGCCGATAAACAGCACACTCTGTATCTCTCCACCAGCAACCAGAATCAAAACAAAGAGTGCCACATAAATAAGATTAAAAAGTGTGAGCGTATTCTTAGCGACAATTTTGCCTATGGTCGGCGTAACACCCTCTGGCGCGGCGTTGTACAGCCCCTTAGCGTGGCGTTGTGCGACCTCCGCCGCTGTAAGACCCGTCATTTGATTTGGTTGCAGTTGATTCAAGAGAGCACCTCATTACTTAACTTAAATTAATGTAAAAAATTTTATTATTTTTTCTTAGTATATCATAATTCTTCTCGCAAAACAAGTCAGAACACAGAAATTAATGCCGCCTTGACAGAGTGCGCAAAACATGAATAAAAAAACACTTGCAAAATGCCATTGTATCTGTTATACTTAGCACAACACACGCGAAATAAAGAAAAATTTTAGGAGGTTCCCAATGAAAACAAAACGCATTTTGGCAGTCACTATTGTTCTCGCTTTGCTGATGAGTACCGTCGGTTTGGCTGCCGCACCCGCTGCAACGTCCAGCACAGAAGGCATTGTTGTATTCGATGTTATGAACATTCCCGTCACAGACTGGGTCGCCAGCCCGCCTGCCGGTGGTGGCGTTGTCGGTACTCCAGTGATTGCCGACGGCGTACTGACACTTCCGAATGTCGGCGGCGGTTGGCCGAGCACAACCCTTGGGTTGGCACAAGCGATCACCATTCCCCAAGCCGAATGGCAGCATTTCACGCTCTATTTCGACATCTCCGTAGCTGTCGAATCGGCATTCTCACTGTTTAACATTGAAGTTGGCGACTTAAACGCCGTCACAATCAATCGTGTATTCCAGCCGGACGACGCGCTGAGAACCAATGTTGGCGACATCGTTGCCGGCAGTTACAGCGGCTCGCTTAATCTAGCTGATGTCTTAGCAGGCCGTTACTTTATTGAAGACGACGGCGATGGCGGTTTTATACTTATAGACACGCCGTTCGTAGCTGAAGAATTCATCTTTGCAGGCCTCCGTATCCACGCCGTTCTCGGCAACGTAACCATCCGCGACTTCCGCTTGGTCGACTATCGTCCCGCGGACACACGCCCACTCCCTATCTCAGACGTTGATACTCCGAACTCTTGGGCACTCCCTTATATGCGTGATGCACTTGAAATGGGCATTGTCGGAGAGTACTTGCCCTCAGGTATTGGCTTCCGTCCTGACGCACCGCGTTGGTATATTGCTCAACTGTTGGCAGACTTTATGGTAGCCTATACCGAATCGGCAGACCTTGATGAAGTTGTAGATGCATGGCTGGCCGTTGACGGAAATGATCCGTTCCCCACTGCTTTCCCTGATGTAGACGACAGCCACCCGGTATACGAGCAAATCGTGGCCATGGCGACCATGGGCGTCATCCGTGGCGGTGAATTTGGCGGCGTCTTTGGCTTTGGCCCTGATTTTTCACTGACCCGCGCCGAAGCAGCCGTTGGCTTGACCCGTATGATGGAAGCCTTAGGTGTCGACACCGCAAACTATCCAAGATTGGGCGATGTCTTTGCCGACTGGGGGCCCTCTGCGGCAGTTGGTGGCATTCCCAGTTGGGCGTTTGACTCGGTTGCCTTTATGTACTACTTCGAAATTATGGGTAACACAACCAGTGGCATCAACCTCATTCCTGACGGCGACGGTTGGTGGACAAACTACTTATTCAGCCCCGCTCTCGGCTTTGCAACCCAGCAATTGATTGCCGGTATGGTTCGCATGATGGACACAGAGTGGCCTGATAGCCCATTCGGCCCGGGCGACCCAATACCCAGCCCGTTTGATATCCTTAGCCTTCCCGCCAGTGCGTGGGGCAATAATTCTGCCGGCGGCGGTAGCGTAAACACAACCGGTGGCGCCGGCAATCCGCTTGTTATCACCTCGCCGGCAGGCTGGCCCAGCGCAACAATGCTATTCCCCGCACCTGTTATTGTACAAAGCGGTCATGCCCTGCACTTTGACATGGATATCGCAGTAGGCGAATATGTGCGCATTCACGCTGTCGATTCAGAAGGCAACTATACCTTTGAACTCACTTGGGTGGCTCTGACAAATGGCAACCAAACCGGATCGATTTCAATTCCGCCAGTTGCCGCTAACCCCATGTATGGCTTTTGGATTCAAGTTGTCGGTGGTGGTTCAGTAACCGTCAACGAATTGCGCATAGGCGCATAATCGCAACCTCATAGCGCTATCAAAAGCCCCGCACAAAAATGTGCGGGGCTTTTTCACACTTTATTCATTACACAACTTGTTTGCGATAGCGGCGCGTCACACCGCCCACATTTCCTATGTAACACATTTCTTCCCAGCCACGTTTTGAGAGTTCCACAACAGGCCTATGATCACAAGTTCCGTCACCCGGGCAATCGAGCAACCAACCGCCGACGCTACACACACGCTCGATTTCAGCAAGCTCGGCACTGTAATCATCGCCAATAACATGACCTGACATCACAATATCAAATGTATTGTCAGGATATGGCAACGAATCAGCCATACCGTCAGTTACGCGAACATTGACAATGCCCTCGCGGATAATTTTATCATGCAGATATTGCCGCAGTGTACTAACAGGCTCGACGGCATACACCCATGCCGCCTTTTCCGCTGCTGCAAACGCTAATCTGCCTGAACCGCTCCCCACATCAAGCACAGTTTTTCCCGTAAAGTCTGCCATCTCAAACAGCCGCGCCTTATCCCACGCATAGATGAAGTCGCAGTTGGTGTCCATCAATACGGGACGCGTGTAAGTGATAAAGTCTTCTACAGAAATCAATGCGTACATTTCAGCGTTACGAATCTCCGCCGCCTCAATTGTTACAGGTGCATTTTCCGTAATTTCGGTGATAAAGCTTGCGCTTTCGGGACAATGCTGCTCAAAATACCATCGCACAGCAGGGTTGGCATTAAGCGCAATACCCATACTGCGCCGCCACTCGTCTTTGTCATTCCGCCAACCGGCAGACTGAAGCATCATCTTAATTTGGAAACGTTCCAATAGCAGAAATGCGTTGAAGGAAAACTCCTTCGGGTCAATCCAATTGAGTGCCATAAGTCCTCCCTTATTTTGGAAGGGCTAAAATATCGTCACCCTCCCGTTGTTTTGAGTGATAATTACATGTGTCATGTCAATCGCCCCTTTCATTATGATGGTTTTATTGTAACACAAACGTATTGCAGGGTCAAGAGAACGCTAAAACAAACTTACTTGCAGCGTATCCGGCAAATCATCCAACGCACCCAACGCACCCAAGTGCTCAATATGTGCCTTGTTCAACTTGCCACATCGTGCTTGTAAGTCGTCAACCGCCAAAAACGGCGTTTCTCGCTCACGGATAATCTCTTGCGCCGCAACATCCCCCAGTGACGGAATGACATTGAGGGGCAAACGCAATTTTCCATCCTCAATGGTAAATTGTGACGCATCCGACTGATACAAATCAACAGGCAAAAATGAAAAGCCCCGCGCAGCATACTCATATGCCACTTCACCCACCTCCACCGCCGCCTTTTCCAGCGCTGACGGACGCGGTATTTTTTTCAACACCTTGATGTAGCGGGCAACTTCGCCAAGCGACGCAGTCATCGCAGCAACATCAAATGTCTTGGCTCGAATGGAAAAGTATGCACTGTAAAATGCCAGCGGGTGGTGCACTTTGTACCACGCAATACGAAATGCGGCAATCACATATGCCGTAGCATGCGCTTTAGGGAACAAGTATTTAATTTTGGCGCAAGAATCGATATACCACCGCGGCACTTGGCAACGCACCATCTCAGCCTCCTGTTCTGGTTTGAGCCCCTTGCCTTTACGCACATCTTCCATAATCTTAAACGCTGTCAAGCCGTCCATGCCATACTTAATCAGAGAATCCACCATGTCGTCACGCGCACAAACTACACTCTTGATTGTCGCCGTGCCGTCTTTAATCAATTCCTCAGCGTTATGCTGCCATACCATTTCACCGTGTGATAACCCCGAAATGCGTATTAAATCATCAAAACAATCGGGCTGTGCCGTTGTCAACATGCCGCGCACAAAATTTGTACCGAATTCAGGCACAGCCACAGCACCGGTTTGCCCAAGAATTTCATCGTCTTGATATCCTAACGCGCTCGACTCGCTGAAAATGCTCATCACTGCAGGATCGTCCAGCGGCACGGTCTGGCTGTCAACCCCCGTCAAATCAGTCAGCATTTTCAGAATTGTCGGATTATCATGCCCAAGCAAATCAAGCTTCGGCAAGTTTTCTTCAATGGCATGATAGTCAAAATGCGTAGTAATCATGCCGGAATCGGCTTTATTCGCCGGATATTGCACTGGGCAGAAGTCGTTGATATCCATATCTTCCCGCACAATCACTAATCCGCCGGGGTGTTGTCCTGTCGAACGCTTAACGCCGACAATGCCGTTCGCCATCGCCCGTTTCTCAATATGCGTGCGTGTTTCACCAATCGCATCAAGATAATCATTCAGATAGGCAAACGCCGTATTTTCTTGAATGGTAGAAATGGTTCCTGCCCGATATACATTCTTTTCGCCGAAAATTTCAACGGTATGCTTGTGCGCCTCAGCTTGGTACTCGCCCGAGAAATTCAAATCAATATCCGGCGTTTTCTCTGCATTGAATCCTAAAAACATGGAAAAGTTGATGTCATACCCATCCTTGATAAAAATTTTTCCACACGTCGGACAAGCTTTGTCAGGCAAGTCGGGCCCGCACGCCGCAGGCGCATTTTCGGGGAACTCCCATGCCTTGCATTGTCCGCAACGATAATGCGGCGGCAAAGAATTCACCTCACTAACGCCTGCCAAAAACGCCACAATCGACGAACCGACACTGCCGCGCGACCCAACTTGATAGCCATTTTCCTCACTCCGCGCAATCAACATCTGCGCCGAAATGTAGATGACAGCATAGCCGTTATCAATAATTGCATTCAACTCTTTTTCGACACGTTCTTGCAATGTAATCGGTAAACTGCCGCCATAGTATTTTTCAATACTCGCATACGTCAAGCGACGCAGTTCTTCGTCACTACCCTCAATTTTAGGGAAAAATTCACCTTTTTTAATCGGGCGAATTGCCTCGATACGGTCAGCAATGGCATTGCTGTTCGCAACGACAACCTCGTAAGCTTTCTCTTCCCCAAGATAAGAAAACTCTCCCAACATCTCCTCTGTCGTACGAAAGTAAAATGGTTGTGACGTAATGTCATATTTTTTCTTGGCGCCCAACATGGCGCGGTTGACTTCGTCTTTCGGCTCACAAAAATGCGCGTCACCTGTTGCCACAACGGGAATATTCAGCCTTTCGCCTAATGCCACAACCTTGCGATTAAAATCGCGTAAATCTTCATCATCCTTGGCAATACCTTTGTCAATCAAAAAGCGATTGTTACACAAAGGCATAATCTCAAGATAATCGTAAAATCTTGCAATATTATCCAAAACCTCATCTTCAACACCGCGTAAAATAGCGTCAAAGACCTCGCCTCGCTCACATGCCGCACCAATAAGTAACCCCTCACGTCGCTGTGATAACAAAGTTTTATCATAACGCGGGCGACGGTAAAAATGCTTGGTATGGCTGTCACTGATCAAGCTATACAGATTTTTTAATCCGTCTTCATTTTGAGCCAACACAATAACGTGGCGTAATTTTTCATCACGTTGCTTAACATTTGCATTATCACACAAATAGCCCTCGACCCCGTAAATGACCTTTATTTTATCCCTTGCTGTTTTCATGGCATCAGGAAACGAATGGGCCACGCCGTGATCGGTGATGGCAATCGCCGGATGGCCCCACCGCACAGCCATGTCAATCAACGTGCCAACGTCCGATGTCGCGTCTTCGGCCGACATGGTGGTGTGCAAATGCAGCTCCACGCGCTTTTTCGGCGCATTGTCTCGACGGTATTCCGGCTCAGCCAATGTGATGGCCGTCGGACGAAAATGCTGTTCAAATGTCTCCTTTGCAGGATTGTAGCGTTGCTTTAACATACCATTCAGCCGCACATATGCACCTTTTTTCGCTGTTTGCAACAACGTCTGGCTCAACTGTTGTTGCTTTTGGTCTATACCGCCGCTTTTTTGATCTCGATACGGCGTGAACATAACACAAACAGCACTACTCTCATCAACAATGCCAAATTCAATATTATATGTATCTTTGAGTGTTTTGCTATGGCGATTATCAGTATAGAAAATCGTGCCTTCAATCGTAATATTCCGCTTATCTGGCTCCAAATCTTTGATCCTGGTGATTTTTCCGTTTGATTTTACACTGCGAGGGGTAGATGACTTTTTTGATGGCGGCGGTCCTTGTTTTTTCGCCGGTACGGGCATATCTTCCCATGGCGGCATGTCCGACTGCGACGGAATGCACGCTGACGCATCCCCTATCAGCGGCTCACCCTTTCTCACTTCCTCATTGCCCCCAACCCGCACCCAAACAGCGCGGTCGCCACTGACAATGCGTTTTTCTACCACTGTCAATTCCAGCCCATTGAGTTGAAAATGCTCAATCGTCTTGCGCCGCAGAGCCTCTAAATCGTTAATAATGCCGTCAGCGCGCAAAGAAAGAGTCATATGGCGCGTTTGGCGCGATATGGTCATCGAAGCAATTTCATATGTTACATCGCTATCAAGCGCAATAAGTTCATTAAGCGTTTTCATGGATTTTATTATATCAGTTTGCACCGAAAAAGGCAAGCCCGGCTATATAGCCAAATGCCTATTTTGTGTGGTTCATAGCCCTCAGTTTATCATATACCTCAGACGCGGATATTTCAATAATCGGGAATACACTTTTCAGCGCCTCCAAATCGTCATTAAAACGCTTACTATTAAGTTCTGATTTACATTCTTGCTTTGCAGAACTGACTTCTCGCAAAAATTCTTCTTTTTCCATATCAAAAATCTGCTCAAATAATAAATTCGCTATTGCCAACCCATATGACAAAACATCAGAAATAGAATGACCGATGAGAAACACCCTGTCAACATCCAGCCAGCCAGGCTCAACATAATAGATGTTAATTCCGTCGTCATGTGCAAGCATACAGTAATGACAACCATCCATTCCGGTGCTGGCAAATATAACCGCATTATCCGGCGTTTCATCATAAGCAGGAAATCAGGTTCAGGCAACAAGTGCAGTACCTCTGTCAACGAGTCTGGGGCGTTCCATTCATGCCCGTCAAGTGCTTTTATAAACTTACTTTTTTCGGCTTCGCAGTTGATTCCGTTCACTACAAACACCTCCACAAATATAAACTCCCTACATTGCAACACCATTGTACAACATTTTTACTTTTTATTTGCTTCGTCCCCCGCTATCAATGCCATCAACCCATCAACCAATTCCCTCTGTGGCATTTTCGCCACAACCTCACCCTTGCGAAATAGCAAACCCTCATCAATTCCGCCGGCAATACCATAATCGGCATCACGCGCTTCGCCCGGCCCATTGACGACACAGCCCATCACGGCAATCTTAACAGCTGTTTGGCAAGCTTCCAATCGTCGCTCGACTTCTCGCACCAGCGGTTTGAGGTCTATCTTAGTGCGTCCGCACGTTGGGCAAGCGATGACCTCTACGCCCTCGCGCAGCCCCATTGCTTGCAAAATCGCCTTGGCCGCTTTGATCTCCTCTACCACGTCCTCGCACAATGACACACGAATGGTATCGCCAATGCCATCAACCAACAACGCGCCCAATGCCGCCGATGACTTGACCAATCCGTGATACAATGTCCCTGCCTCGGTCACGCCGACGTGCAACGGCACATCCGACTGAGCGTACATCAACCGATATGCTTCAATCGTTGTCGGTACCGACGAACATTTTAATGACACGCAAATATCCTCAAAGTCATAACGCCGCAACATTTCCATCTGCGCATGCGCCGAATCGACCAAAGCCTGCGCCGTGACAGCACCATGTTTAGCAAGGATGCTTTTGTCAAGCGACCCCCCATTGACGCCAATGCGAATAGGCACCCCTTTTGTCTGACATGCAAAAGCCACAGCGCGCACGCGCTCTGGTTCGCTAATATTTCCCGGGTTAATCCGCACAGCATTCACGCCCGCTGCCACAGCCTCAATCGCCAATTTATAATCAAAGTGAATGTCAGCAACCACCGGCATCGGCGCAGCTTTCATAACTTCTGCCAACGGCTTAATCGCCCCCGTGTCCGGCACGGCAACCCGCACGATTTCGCACCCAACCGCATGCAATTTTCGCATTTGCGCCAATGTTTCCGTTGCGTCGTGCGGATTGGTATCGCACATCGACTGAATGGAAACAGGCATACCACCACCAATAATAGTATGGCCAACCTTTATTGCACGTCTTTTCATCGTGTTATAATCCGCCGAATATCGCCAAAGAAGATAAACACAATCAGCAACATCAGCAGGAAGAAGAAAGTGGCGTGAATCATGCCTTCGAGCTTAGGCGGAATTTTGCGACGAATGACAGCTTCAATCAAGATAAACAGCACACGTCCCCCGTCGAGCGCCGGAATGGGCAGCATATTGATAACAGCGAGGTTAACGGCAATCAGCGCTGCAAAAAAGAGTAAGAACTCCACTCGAAGTCCGGTGGACACATCGGGCGCATCCACAACTTGATGCACCATGTCAACCATACCAACCGGTCCGGCCATATCAGCAATATCAGCCTGCCCGCGGAATAGCTGTCCAATTGAGAAGGTAACAATTTGCACCATCTCAAACGAGCGATTTACGCTATGCGTCAACCGGGTGCCAAAAGTGAAGCCTTCCTGCCGCAAATAAAAGCCAAAGCGGTCAGTTTGCGCATAACGCAATGTTTCGCCATCGTCATCAAGAATCAAAAACGGTTGCCCATGCTCATCCAACAAACGCAAAGGGTTCCATTCGAAATACAAGTCATGCCGTACACCGTCACGCCGAATGATGATATGCTGTTGCCCATCCTCGGGAATGCGCAGAAATTCACTAATATACTGAGCACTAAATAGATGCATCCCGTTGACAGAAACAATGCGGTCGCCTTCTTGTAGTATGTCCGTATGCTGAAACGCCTCCACACCATATCTGACTAACTCGCCTTCTTGGTTATAGGCAGGCTCAACCCCTTGGACAAATCCCTCAATCACCGGCACGGTACGCGATGATAACGTAAAACTAATAATCAGTAGAATCAAAAAACCCAGCACAAAGTTCAACACTGAGCCAAAAATCAGCACAAAAATCCGCTGCCATTTCGGCTTGTTGCGAAAAGCATCCGGATCGTCAATTAAAACGCCGCCTTCATCGGTCGGAACATCATCCTCGCCCATAGCGCAAAATCCGCCAATCGGAATGGCACGAAGCGAAAACCTTGTCTGCTTTCCCTGTTTGCTCCACAGTTTCGGCCCCATGCCAATGGCAAATTCATGCACTTTAATCTTGCAAATCCGCGCCGCGATGAAATGTCCAAACTCGTGTACAACAATACATACACCAAGAATGAGAATCATGAGTAAAATGGCTATAACAACTGACATAATTTCCTCCTAAACCTTTGTAGAGGCTGCGCCCTGCCGTCTGCGGACGAACAGTATTGCCCCTACATCAATTTTTTCCTGATTTCAACATCCAATGCCAAGCAATCTTCAATATTATTTACTTGCCCATACAACTGCCCTAGTTGCTCCGCCACAATGGCTTCAATGTCCAAGAAACCAATCTTATCTTGCAAAAATGCCTCGACAGCACATTCATTAGCAGCATTTAATACAACGCAAGTAGCTTGATCAGCGCACATAGCCTGCTTCGCCAGACGTAAGCAACCAAATGTCTCTTCATCCGGCACTGCAAAGGTCAACGGCGATTGCGCTCGCCAATCAACCATCTCCACACCGTTCTCCCAACGTTGCGGATGCGTCAGCGCATAAGCGATTGGTAGGCGCATATCGGGCAATCCCGCTTGCATCAATGTCGCACCGTCGCGGAACTGCACCATCGAGTGTATGATGCTCTGTCGATGAATCACAGCATCCACCTGTGCGGGCTGCAACCCAAACAAGTGCATGGCTTCAATCAACTCTAAACCTTTGTTCATCAACGTTGCGCTGTCGATGGTAATCTTCCCGCCCATACGCCATGTCGGATGCGCGAGAGCGTCATTTTTCGTTACGTCGCGCAATTGCCCTCTATCCATGCCGAAGAATGGCCCGCCTGATGCCGTGAGTATAACCGATTGCACATCGGCAACATCCTGTCCGGCAAGCACCTGAAAAATCGCCGAGTGTTCGCTGTCCATAGGAATGATTTGCACGCCCGCACGTTGCGCCGCTTGCATCACGAACTGCCCACCTGCAACCAATGATTCCTTGTTGGCCAACGCCACATCGTGTCCAGTGTGAATCGCCGCCATCGTCAGCGGCAGCCCCGCCACGCCTACTACGGCGTTGAGCACAATGTCACAATCAACAATAACTGCTTCTGTTGCATCATCAGCAACAATAATATCCGTATCAGCTAATTTCACACGCAATTCCGCCGCCGCCTGTGTGTCTGACATAGCAACCAACTGCGGCCGAAATTCCCGCGCCTGTCGCTCCATCAATGCAACATTGCGGTGCGCAGCCAACGCCACAGGCCTCAAATGCCACTGACGGCAAAGCTCCAACGCCTGCGTGCCAACTGACCCGGTCGAGCCGAGGATTGAAAGGCGTTTTTTCATACTTCAATCACCTGAAACACTTGCAATGCCATAGCAACAAAAGGTGCGACAAAAATAATTGAATCAAATCGATCAAGCACACCCCCGTGTCCGGGCAAAATCTTACCATAATCTTTTATGCCAAAACCACGTTTGATATACGAAAAAGTCAAATCACCAAACTGTGCTACCATGCTGCCGATTGCGGCGATGGCAACGAGCCATATGAAATTAATGCTTGGGGAATACAAAAACTGCACAATCGTGCCCAGTCCGGCAGCAAAAAACGCTGCACCAAACAGTCCGCCAATCGAACCTTCAATACTTTTCTTAGGGCTGAGCGCTTTTAACGGCCGATGCTTGCCCCACGTCACGCCGACAAAGTAAGCAAAAATATCTGTGCCGAACGCAATGCAAAACGGAAGCAAAATTATATATGCTCCGCCGCTACTATGCGCGATGGTTTGTAAACTGCTCAAAAAAAGAGGAATCAAAAAAGCAGCAACATATGCCCCCCCTATTTGTCCAAGTGAAACTTGCGCCTCGCGGTCAGGATGACGCACCAATCCCGCCATTGCTACGGTAAATATCACCAACGTAAATACAAAAACGACGACAAATGCCCACAATTGCGGCGCACCGTAATACTGCCACATGGGCACAGCCGCAGCGCATACAATGCTAGCCACCACAATAAATCGATCGCGCAAAAATCCGGTTGCCCAAAGCAATTCATACGCAATTAACGCGCAAACCAGCCCAATAACAAACGGTAATATAATCGGTGGCGTAAAGAACAAAACGACAATCAACAGCGGCACCAACACAATGCCGACAATAAAACGAGTTAGCATAATTTTCTCCTTGCAGGGATACCCACTGCTTTCTGCACGGCCACACAATACGTGTCCCTACACGGCGCCGCCTTTTCTACGGTCACGTTTTTGATACGCTAAAATCGCCTTATCAATCTCAGCAGGCGTAAAGTCCGGCCACAGCGTTTCAGTAAAGTAATATTCAGCGTAAACAGCTTGCCACATCAAAAAATTCGACGTACGATGTTCGCCACCCGGCCGAATGATTAAATCAGGGTCAGGCTGCCCCGCGCTATCGAGATGTTCGGAAATCATTGCTTCCGTAATATCCTGCAGTGCAACATTCTTCGCGATGTTCCGTACGGCGCGCACAACCTCGTCGCGTCCGCCATAGTTAAAGCAAATGTTTAAGTTCGCGCGCGTATATTGCGCCGTCACCACTTGCGCCTCCTCAACCAAAGCAAACAGGTGTGCCGGAACACGTGACAAATCCCCAAAGAATCGTATGCGTGACTGCTCAACCTCCGCCTTTTCGATAACCTCGCGCAGAAACTTCTCCATCAACTTAAAAATACCCAACACTTCTTCTTCGGCACGCCGCCAGTTTTCGGTCGAAAAGGCGTACAGCGTAATATGCTTAACGCCAATATCACGACAGTAATAGATAACGCTGCGTGTCGTTTCCGAGAAGCCTGCAATATGTCCCAATGATCGTGGCAATCCGCGTTTACGCGCCCATCGCCCATTGCCGTCCATAATAATGCCGATGTGCTTCGGCAAATTCTGCGGATCAATTCCTATAAGCGGAGTATTCCTTTTTCTTATTCGCATATTTCTCCTGTTGTGCCTCACGACACCGCTTAACCTCTAATATTCCAATTCATTACTTCCAGTGATTCTGTGAAAATTGACAGTGTTCAATAGCCCTTGCTTAAACCGCCATCAATTCCTTCTCTTTATCAGCTTTCAGCTCATCGATATTTTTTGTCGCTTTATCCGTCAAGTTTTGAATCTCTTTTTCGGCGTCTTTTAGGTCATCTTCGGTCATTTCACCGCTTTTTTCCTGCTTCTTGCAGTCCTCCATCGCTTCACGGCGCAAGTTCCGTACGGCAACTTTGCCGTCTTCCGCCATTTTGCCCACTTGTTTCGTCAAGTCACGACGACGCTCCTCAGTCAGTTGCGGAAAATTCAGCCGCAATACCTTGCCATCATTCTGTGGGTTAATACCTAAGTCGGATTGGTTAATAGTGCGCTCAATGTCTTTCAGTGCCGACACATCCCACGGCTGAATGACCAACGTGTGCGGTTCCGGCACACTTACCGACGCCATCTGCTGAATCGGCGTAGGCGTGCCGTAGTAATCGACTTGAATGCGGTCAAGTACGCTGGCATTGGCTCGTCCGGCACGAATGGTAGCAAAGTCCTGTTTAAGAACTTCCAAAGTCTTGGCAATCTTGCCCTCAAATGCTGCAAATTGGCTCATAGTTTTGCTCCTTTATTTTGTATTTATCAGCCGCTTACTCGGCAGCTCTGACTATCGTCCCTATTTTTTCGCCGTTAACAGCGCGATATATGTTTTGGGGATCCTGTAACGCGAAAACCAAAATCGGTAACGCGTTATCTCGCGACATGGCAGTCGCCGTAGCATCCATCACGCGCAAATCATCACGCAAGATAGTGTCATAATCAAGACTGTCGTACTTCTTAGCAGCAGGGTCAACGGCAGGATCAGCGTCGTATACGCCGTCGATATTCTTGGCAAGCAGTACAATCTCCGCCTTAACCTCCACCGCACGCAGCACAACGGCAGTATCGGTTGACACATACGGAATACCAAGTCCGCCAGCAAAAATCACCACACGCCCTTTTTCCAAGTGTCGCATTGCCCGCGCCCGATAATACGGCTCGGCAACAGCGCGCATTTCAATGGCCGTCATCACGCGCACATCAACGCCCTGCGTTTCGAGGTTTTCTGCCAACGCCAAAGCATTGATGGTTGTCGCAAGCATGCCCATCTGATCAGCGCGAACACGATCATTCATTACCTTGCCTTCCACCATACCGCGCCAAATGTTGCCGCCACCGACAACAATGCCAACTTGCACGCCGGCATCAACACAGTGCTTGATGGTTTGACAGACCCGTCCGATAAAATCGAGGTCAAAGCCGCGCTTGCCGTCACCCGCAAGCGCCTCGCCGCTGATTTTAATCATCACTCGGTTATATTTTGGCATAAATAGAATCCTTTCTGCTGTTCTAAACATAGAGTAGCAATTAATGCTTAAAGAAACTTGACTTTTATCAAAAAGCTATTCCAGCTTAAATGACGCAGACATAAAGGCAATAGACTCAACTAATTTGAATCCATTTTTTTCATAGAACTTCACAGATGGATAGCCCTTTTCTGTGTTCAATACCATTCCGTATACGCCTTCTTTATGCAGCGCACTCTTTACAAATGCCAGCAACTTACTCCCTAGACCCTCCCCTTGATATTGGGGATGAACACTGAATTCATCAATAAATAGCTCCTTGAAATCCAAGTAAGTCATTATCCGCCCTATACACATAGCAACAATAGTGCCGCCATCTCCTATAACATACCCACGCGACATTCTCGATTCCATCATTTCAGTGATTCGAGTGTACGCGTTCTCAAAACTCCAGCTCTCATTCCAAGGTTCTTCCTTAAACGCCGCGACTAATGTTTTTGCACAATCTGAAAAATCATCCTCTGTAATCATCCTAATATCTAAGCTCATTTAACATCTCCGCTTTTACTACACACAAGCATAGCTTATGCCACTCTACCAAAATGCGGAATTCCGAACCCCGAATTCCGCATTATAATATTTTAACTATTGTACCATTTTGCTAACTTCGTCAGCGAAATTATCTTCTTTTTTCTCCAAGCCTTCGCCTTTTTCATAACGCACGAAACTGTTTAGCACAATTTCGCCGCCCAATGTTTTTGCTGTTTCGTCGATATACTGTTGCACAGTAATCTTGTCGCCTTTGACGTACAGCTGATTAAGCAGGCAAACTTCTGAGAAATACTTTTGAATGCGCCCCTCAACAATCTTCTCAGCAACGTGTTGCGGCTTTCCCTCTTCAACAATCTGAGTCATTATGATGTTCTTTTCGTTTTCAACAACGGCAGGGTCGGCATCTTGCGAACGCAGCCACAACGGGTTCATCGCCGCCGTTTGCATAGCAACATTGCGCCCCAGTTCAACCACTGCGTCATTGCCTTTGAGGTTATCACTGACCGACAGATTAATCAACACACCAATGCGTCCACCCATATGGTTATAAGCAACATTCACGCCGTTACCACAATTGCAGACAAAACGCCGAATCTTCAAATTCTCACCGATGACTTGCACATTTTCGCTCAACATTTCAGCCACCGTCATACCGCTGTCCGGATACGGCAATGCTTCCAATGCCGCTAAGTCCTTGGGGCACTCTTTGGCAATCACATCGGCAACCGCATTGACAAACTCAACAAATTTATCGGCCTTGGCCGCAAAATCGGTCTCACTGTTGATTTCAACAATTGCACCGTTACCGCAACTACAATCATTGCAAACAGTCGCACACACCATGCCCTCAGCAGCAATGCGCCCGGCCTTTTTCGCCGCAGCAGCCAACCCTTTTTCACGTAGAAACAGTGTCGCTTTTTCTATATCGCCGCCAGTTTCTTGCAATGCATTCTTGCAATCCATCATGCCCGCGCCCGTAGCTTCGCGCAGGATTTTTACATCATTGGCTGTAAAACTCATTATGCTTGTTCTCCTTTTTCTTCGACTGCCTCAGCGACTTCTTTTTTCGGTTCAACAACAACTTCCGCAACGGGCTCCACTGGTGTAGCGGCAGATGCCGAAGCTTCAGCCTCATGCTGTTCACCTTGACGACCTTCCAACACAGCGTTTGCCATGGTGTGGCAAATTAGTTTAATAGCACGGATGGCATCATCATTGCCCGGGATGGGATAATCAATCTCATCGGGGTCGCAGTTTGTATCAGCAATGGCAACAATGGGAATACCCAGTTTGCGCGCTTCCAACACAGCATTGCGCTCCTTGCGCGGGTCGATGATAAACACCGCGCCCGGCATTTTGCGCATTTCTTTGACGCCGCCAAGGTATTTATCCAACCGCATAGCCTCATTGCGCAAGCGAATAACTTCCTTTTTAGTCAACATATCAAACGTGCCGTCTTCTTCCATACGCTTGATTTGCGCAATTCGGTCAAAACTGCGGCGCATGGTCGAGAAATTAGTCAGCATACCGCCCAACCAACGAGCGTTGACATACAAGATATTGGCGCGCTCTGCCTCTTCTTTAATGGCGTCGGCAGCTTGTTTTTTTGTGCCAACCATCAATAACGTCTGGCCATTTGCCGAGATGTCACGCACAAAATTATACGCTTCTTCCAACTTCTTAACAGTCTTTGCTAAGTCAATGATGTGGATGCCGTTGCGTTCGGCATAAATAAACTTCGCCATTTTTGGATTCCAACGGCGGGTTTGATGTCCAAAATGGACACCGCATTCAAGCAATTGTTTCATTGATACGACAGGCATTTGAGGATCCTCCTAAAATATTGTTGTTCCCTCCCCGTTGCAAGCGTACAAGACGCACAATATTACGAACGGGTGCGGATTTTTGCGGCGTGTCACGCCTCGTGTACGGCGACTTGACAACAAAATTTCGGTCTTCCAACTTCGCTGCTGTTGGCAACTATGCGAAAGTTTACAGACGCTCCAATTTTGTCGGTCGCCTACTCGGCAGTTCGCCATGGCAGGGGTACCAGGACTTGAACCCGGAAGAACGGTTTTGGAGACCGGCATGTTACCATTACATCATACCCCTATATCGAGTGTAGGAACAGGATTTTCCGTCTCTACACGCACGACAGTTATTATGCCACAATATGGTGCACTTGTCAATACCTGTAGCAATTATTTATAAATTAATGTGTTTTTAATAAATGGAAAAAGGTAATAAAACCGCTTGACTTTGCAGTCGGCAAACCCTGCAAACTTTGTCCATGTGTGCTCTGACAAGAAGTTCAAGCACAACGGCGACTGGCCGCCCTCAGCGGCAATTCTCTCTTTTTGCAGACGTAGTGGCAACCGAAACTTTCCAGAATGCGGCTCAATCAACGTAGAAATTGACGGCACGACCGACAACTGATGCTTGCCTACTCGCGCTAATTCGGCAATGGCACAGGCCAAGCTCTCCATTGGCTCGATATGTTCCAATAGCCCAATAGTAATCACAACATCAAAAAAATTATCCTCAAATGGCAATGACGCCACATCAGCCTGCACAACCGTCACATTGTCCTGCTCTATAGGCTTTGTCTTGATGTCAACACCCCAGCAGGCGTATTTTTCACCGTCGGCGAGAAATTGTAACGCATCCCGTCCATTGGAACAGCCAACTTCCAGAATTTTCAGCCTACCATCTGCTGACAAATCAAGCACATCCATCATTTTGCCAAACCGGCGGCGCTTAAAACGCTGTGCCAACTTATTTTTCCAAAGCTTATAGCCTTTCAAGTGTCCGACAATCATCCGCTTTTCCCCTACCGTCAAAATGTGCCGCCAAACGCTTCCAGTCATCGCATTGCAGCGTTTCAGCACGAACACTGCCGTCAATACCGGCAGCTTGCAACGCTTCCATGACAACCTCACGCGGCCATCGCGCTGACAAGTTATTCTGCAACATCTTGCGCCGAGACGCATAGCCAACTTTGACCAACGTCAAACACACCGCCGATGGCTGCACCTCTCGTTGTGTCAGTCGCACCACTGCCGAGTCGACATTTGGTGACGGCATGAAACAATGCCGCCCGACATCAAAAAGTGGCTCAACTTCAGTTTGTAATTGCACAAGCATCGACAATGCCGTCAACGCCGCATCGCCGGGCTTGGCAATCAGCCGCGCCACAACCTCTTTCTGTACCATGATAACAATTCGCTCAAAGCAATTGGAAGCTAGCAACACCGAAATGGCTTGTGCCGTAATATAATACGGCAGATTGGCAATCGCAACACACCGCTTATTCGGCAAATTTTCACGGCAAATTTTAGGCAAGTCGGCTTTCAACATGTCAACATGGATAACGGTCGCACTTTTTGCCACTTCATGCAAAACAGGCAGCAGCCGTTCATCCAATTCAAGCGCTGTCACCGCAGCTGCCTTTTCTGTCAATCGAACCGTCAACGCACCGGCACCCGGCCCGATTTCCAATACACCAGTCTCGCCATCAAGATTCAACGCCGCCACACAGGCATCAGCAATCCATGGGTCAATTAAAAAATTTTGCCCCAGTGACTTTCGAAATGTGAAATCATGCTTAGCAAGCAATGCCTTTAACACCTGCGCCTCTGTCATCGCAAAACATAGACAGTCGCCCAGCGGCGGCCAAAAGCATTGACTTGCGCACGTGTCGGAAAATACACATCAATGATGTAACCGCGCACCGCGCCGCCCACATTTTCGGCACGGGCAAAGCCATAACTCCACCGCCCGTTCGCCCCGATGACCAACAGGTTCGTGCGAAGCGGAATGACTCGCCTGTCAACAGCTGCAACACCAAGACGTCCCTGTGTGCCAATGGCTGTCACGCGATTGGACGGCTCACCGTCCGAGGTATACGCCGTCACCATCATATCAAATGCCTTGACATATTCAACCACCGAGCCGTCACTCAACACCAACGTGCCGCCCGTCTCACAGATAATGCCTGAGCCTTGGCGATGCCGCGACTCAAAGCGCGGCCCCCACCCCTGGCGCGTATTCACTACGCCGCCCGATACGACTGTAATAAACGGCTGCGCCGCAGCCGAAGGTGCAGGCAAGCTGGGTACGCGAGTGCCGTACTCTACAATCCGCTCTTGCGGCTCTGCCACGACCTCTTCGCCCGAGCGCTCACGCGAAATTTCAATCCCGTCACGCAAATTCACTGTATAGGTGATGCGTTTTTCGCCTTCACTGCCCTCTTGGCGGACATTTTCACGCCCTCTATACAAGCTGTTGGTGGCAACGCGTCGTGTTTCAAACGGCAGGGTTTCACTAAACTCTTTTGTCATTGTGCCCACGCGCACGACTGAAATCGTCATACCCGGACGCGTCGTCACACCGGATGTCGGCTCAACCAAATCATCAATGCCGTACTCAATACCAAGCCGCGTCAACACCGCGCCGACCGTTTCACCGTTGGCACGCGCGGTGGCAACATTGTTGCCCACTTTGACCGTAACGGTATACGAACGATCAATGGTCACACTCGACACGCCACCGCTAAAACGAGTTTGCGGCAAGTGTGCGGGACTCAACCCTGAAATCTGAATGCCGGAGCGCGCAAACGCAGTTTGTACATCCGTTTCATATGTTTCTAACATAACAACTTGACCGTCGAAGTGTACGATCAATAAATTCCGTGCCATGGCAAAGTGTGACATGATTAACACAGTCGCCGAAAGAAGCAACAGTGCCGAAAAGACACGGTTGCGCAACAACTGATTCACGCCGCCAAATGTGCGGGCGCAAACATCGCTTAGCGTTCGGCGCATTCTTTCACCTCAACTTCTAGTGCAAAAATGATAAGTATACCACTAGATATATGTGTTTAGTATACATAATTTTGCCGTTTTTGTCAAGTTTAGGGTGGCAAAACACAAAAAAAGAGGCGGTTTCTTTACGCCTCTTTACGCATATTGTTACTGCCCATCATCATCTTGACCGCTGCCGTTTTGTCCGCCATCGTCTTCATTTGACTCATCAATTCAGGAATTATATACTAATTGTATTCAACATGTCAATTAATATCGCCGCGCTTTCTCGCCATTTTCTCAAAGCAAAAAGAGGCGATCGCCCTATCAATTACTCCATCTTGACCTTCTTATCAAAGAGTGTGGCATAAGCCCTCCTCACACTTCATACACTACCAGTGAAATAGACAAACAACAAGGGGGAATTCACTGTGGACGCCACTCGTATCTATGAGGACATCGCACTTCGCACCGAGGGTGATATTTATATCGGTGTCGTTGGCCCGGTGCGTACCGGAAAATCGACGTTTATCAAGAATTTTATGGAAACACTGGTCATACCAAACATCGACAACGCCGCCCGCCGCGACCGCGCGCGCGACGAACTGCCGCAATCGGGCTCAGGTCGCACCATTATGACAGCTGAGCCAAAATTTGTACCGGAAGATGCCATCGAAGTCGGCATCGGCGGCGGCGCTGTGTTTCAAGTCAGACTGGTCGATTGCGTGGGATATATGGTGCCGGGTGCAGTTGGCCAAATTGAGGACGGCCAGCCGCGTATGGTGACAACTCCATGGCAAGCTCAACCCATGCCTATGGCTAAGGCTGCCGAGATGGGCACACGCAAAGTTATCGATGACCATTCTACCATCGGCATGGTCATCACCACAGATGGTACCATCGGCGACATCAGCCGCGAGGACTACATTGAGGCCGAAACTCGTGTTATCACTGAGCTAAAAGCACTCGGCAAGCCCTTTTTGGTACTGATCAACTCGGCGTATCCTGATGCGCCGTTGGCGTTGGCCGTCACCGAAGAGCTCCGCGCCGCACATGGCGTAACCTGTCTTCCTGTCAACGTCACTCGCCTATCTGAAAATGAAATCGCCGAAATTATCAAGGGCGTACTATTTGAGTTCCCGCTTAGTGAGCTAGGCTTGTTTCTGCCATCGTGGGTTGAGGCGCTTGACAATACCCATCCCATCAAGACAACAGTATTTGCTGCTATGCTCGAAGCCGCCGAGTCACTCGTCAAAATCCGCGATGTGCAACCATCGCTTAACAGCATGAAAACCTGTCCCAACATCAGTGGAGTCAGCCTAAATACCATTCATCTCGGCACAGGCATAGCACTGGCAAACATCGAGCTGCCGCGCGAACTATTCTATGCCACACTGGGTGAACAGTCGGGCTTTGACATCAATGACGATGGCGACCTAATGGCATTGCTGTCTGGGTTGTCAAAAATCAAAAACGAGTATGCCAAAATTGCACCTGCGCTTGAAGATGTCGAAAATTTCGGCTACGGTATCGTTATGCCATCTACGGAGGAACTGTCACTCGAACAGCCCGAAATTGTCCGCCATGGCGCGCGATACGGCGTGCGTTTGCGGGCAAGCGCACCTAGCATACATATGATTCGCGCTGATATTGAGACCGAGGTATCACCATTCAATATGACGGCATCTTCACAACAGCGAAAATTATTCATAAATCAATTAAAATGTGATTCCATCATTGATATAGGATATTCTTGTGTGGCTTGATGCTGCCACACAAGAAAGAGCAGGCATTTCAAATTGAAATGCCTGCTTTCCATATGCACTTTTTGCTCTACTGAGTGTGCATCGCTCTATATTCTCTCAACTGCTCGTGCCATTTCTCGGTGTTGCATTCTTGTGGCTCTGTCGCCTCACCCATCAACAGGTCTAGCAGATAACGCGGTCTCTTGTTGCCAATATGCATAGACTTGATGCAAGAGACGCAATATACACAGACCTCATCACAAGACATCGCAGCCCCGCGCTCACACATTTTATTATGCACTTCCTCTATAGACAATCTGGGATAAAAACTATCGCCGCAACAGACAGAACGTTCACCAAAGCGCACAGGCTCTACCACTTGGATGTTCATTTTTCCAAGCAAACTACGCACAGCACGGTGAACCTCAGGGCGCCCTCGTACAGGGCAAGGATCTTGGATCGAAAGGGATATTTGCTGATAGTCTGCGAAGGGAAAATAATCCATCTCGTCAATTACCTCCCACAAAGATATTGTGGATATCCCCTCATATAAAGTGTGAAATCGCTTGTCACACCCGGCACACACATTTATAATCCGAGATCTTGCCGGGACTTTTGGGTCGTAATGGCAGCAGATAACATGTAGTGAAATGTCATCAAATTTCGTTTTTAAAAACGTAAGCAGCATATGTGCCATCTCCGGCTTGTAAAGATTTAGCGCACACCCGGGATTGAAATATATCATGCTTACCCTCCAACAATGACCTCGCCGAATATTTCTTTGTCTAAATAACGCTCACATTAAAACGGGAAAAATAACGGTAACAGCAATATGACCACCAATCCAACAATAAGCTGTAGCGGGATGCCAACTTTCATATAGTCAAGAAACGTATATTTACCCGCAACCATCACCATCGCATTTGGCGGAGTCGATACAGGCGTAGAAAAGGACATGCTGGAGGCATATGTGACTGCCATGACAAGAGGAAAAGGGCTGACGCCCAGTTCCTGAGCCGCTAAGACCGCCACCGGCAAGAACAAAACTGCCGTAGCCGTATTGCTGATAAATATCCCGAAAATAGAAGTTGTCACATAAAGCCCGACCATCACCGCGCTAGGTCCTGCGCCACCTAACGTGGCAGTAATACTATCCGCGATAAAAGCGACACCACCTGTATTCTCCAAAGCTGTTGCCATAGGCAGCATACAGGCAATAAGTATAACAATCTGCCAATTCACAGCGCGATAAGCTTGTTCAGTACTTCGAACACTACCCGTCAAAACCATGAACAGCCCTGCTATAATGACGGTTATCACCGCTGGGATCCACTCAAAAAGCAACATTGCAATCATGCATAAAAGGATGGCACTGGCTAAAATAGCGCGAACCGGTTTAAATACTGCTTCCGGCGCAGTCATTTCTCGACGAATGACGACGAGGTCCCTTTTTTCCTGCGCCAAAAGATCTATGTTTTTCCACTTTCCATACACCAACATAGCGTCTCCATAATGGAGTTCATCTTGCACAGATGGCGGCTTCGGGTTTTGATACCGGCGTTTTATGGACAAAACGGTAAGCCCATATTTGTCTCGGAAGTGAATATCCTTCAGTGATTGCTTAATAAGATTTGATCTCGGTGTCAAGATAACCTCGGCAATGTTTTCTTCTTGGATATGAAGCCCTTCCACCAAGTCGCGAGAAATTGTTTCTAACCCCATCTCTTTTAAAAACCTCTGTAAAGCAGTGCTATCGGCATACAGCAGCAAAATGTCGTTTGCCTCTAACACATAGGACGGCTCTGCCAACACCTGAGAGAATCTGGACCCCGGCAAAAAGGAAAGCGTTTTTGCCGCTGCCTTTTGCCGCATCTTTAGTACGGTGACGTTGTATCGACTGGGCCACTGTAACGCTTTTAGTGTTTTGCCGACAAGCGCGTGGTCGGTAGGCAACTGCACATAATGAAGATTCGCATCTATTTGATATTGACACAGAAGTTCAGATACACCAATTGTATCTGCAATCTTTGACTTTTTCTCGTAGGGTTTGTTAAGCCATCTCCGCCCAACAAACCACATATAGGCGATGCCCGTAAAAAGAATGATAATGCCTATGGGGGTAAAGTCAAAAAACGACAAACCCTGAAACCCAGAGTTGATAAGCGTTTCTCTCGCAAGCAGGTTGGGTGCTGTTCCGATTAGTGTCAACGCGCCACCCATACTGGCACCAAATGCAAGAGGCATCAAAAGCTTCCCTGGGTTTATATTCATTTTCACGCACAAACTGACAACGACAGGCATCAAAATAGCCACAGTGCCTGTGTTACTGATAAAACTGCCTAGCACGGCGACCATAAGCATGACAAAAATCAGCATTTTAAATTCACTGTTACCTATCATTTTCCCAAGCATATTGCCAGCTTTTCCTGCAAGACCTGCTTGGGAAATGCCTTCTCCGACGACAAATAATGCCGCTAACATGACGACTACTGTGCTGGAAAAACCAGCTAATGCCTCTGATACAGTAAGAACGCCTGATAAATACAATGCTAAAAGCGAGCACAAAGCCACTACATCAGAGCGAAATTTTGGTATTGCAAAACATACCATAGTAGCCAATAAAATTATAAATACTAATTCCATTTCACCAAACATAAAATTACGAGTCCGCCCTCTTTACAAGAATTTTTCTCCTTCAAAATCCCAATTGCTATACATTTTTAAATCAATGCCAAACGAGCTGATTGAACGCACAAATGCTTTGTATCTGAACTATACCATGATACTATACCGATGTCAATGCTGCTTTACTATGCATACTATACCGCGTTCCATGTAAAGTTGAAATGATCATATTTTCGGCACTAAGTATACGTGCACCTAAAACCGGCAAACAAAATGAATAGAAAAATTTTTCAAGCATACCTTTTAATAACACCGGATGGAGGAATAGAGTATGCATCTAACAATAAATCAGCAAAGTCTCGCAAAGGAATATGGCAAAAAATCATTAAACAACGCATTATATGACCGTGGCGTAATCTCGAAATCATTGTATGCTGCCGCCTCAGAAAAAATAATCTTAGAAATTGACCGCCTTAACAATTTATGTTATAGCGAGTTCACAACATATATCACGGCGGTTTAGCTAATGGAATTACGTGAAATTAAGCAAGCAATTACAGAAGGTTGCTCACTTAACGATTTAGACCTTAAGGTAGCATATTATGCTAGGGTATCCACAGACCGAGAAGAGCAACAAAACTCACTCGAAAATCAAATCAGCTACTTTCACCATTTCATTGATAGCAGAAAGGAGTGGACGTTTGCCGGAAAATATATCGACGAAGGCATCAGCGGAAGCAGCGTAGAAAAGCGCGAAGATTTTCTGCGCATGATTGAAGATGCGAAAGCTAAAAAAATGAACTTGATATTGACAAAAGAAATCAGTCGCTTTTCTCGCAGCACCTTAGACAGCATCAAGTATACACGTGAACTGCTGCGATTCGGGGTCGGCATCCTGTTTATACATGACAATATCTGCACACTCTCTCCAGACGCCGAACTGCGCTTAACAATTATGGCGAGTTTAGCGCAAGAGGAAATCCGGCGGTTATCTGACCGCGTAAAGTTCGGAATGAAACGTGCCTACGAAAGCGGCAAAGTTTTAGGCAACGACAGCTTATATGGTTATAAAAAAACAAACGGAAAACTGGAAATCGACAAAGAGACCGCGCCGTTTATCAGAGATTTATACCAAATTTATAGCGAAGGGAAGCACGGCTTTCGCAGCATCGCCCGCATTTTAACCGATATGGGTTATCGCAATAAAAAAGGTGAGCATCTTAACCCCGGAACGCTACGTCAAATCATGCAAAATCCTAAGTATAAAGGTTATTATTATGGCAGGCTTACCGAAAGCAGTGATTACCAAACGCAAAAAAATATTGCGCTACCCAAAGAAGAACAGCTTTATTATAAAGACAAAAACATCCCTGCACTCGTTTCCGAGGAATTATGGGACAAAGTCAACCGCATTATTAATGAGCGAGCGAGCAGATTCAAGCAAAAATCGAGCGCTCAAGAGCGATACTCATATTCACAAAAAATCGTTTGCGGCGTACACGCAACTCATCATTACCGCAAGGTTTGGAACGATCGAAAAATCCCACTGGAAAGTTGGTGTTGCAAGGAATATCTGTCGCACGGACGAACAGCTTGTCCAACACCTCATCTACATACCAAAGAACTTGACCTCGTAATGGAAGCCATCGGCAAACAGGTCGTCCAAACCTGCCACCTTATCACAAATGAGCTCATCAGCTTGTATAAGGAAGTTGTTCTTGATACAGTTGACTTTGACAAAGAAATCACCAACATCTCTAAGGAATTACAAAAGTATGCAGACAAAAAGCAACGGCTTTTGGAATTGATGATTGACGGCACCATTGACAAGGACGATTTCAAAAAAATGAACGACGGAATCAACATTGCTTACGCTAAACTCAAAAAAAAGCTAATCGAGCTAAATGAAGAAAAGGCAAAGCTGGAAGACTCGGCTTCAATGTACAACAACGCCAAATCTATCTGTGAAAAAATTACAGCGGACAAAACTGTTCCGCTTGAAATCGCTAAAGAGATGTTAAATAAAATTATCATCAACCCCGGCAGCACAAACACACATATCAAATTGACCATATCGTTGAAATATCAACCAGAGTTTTCTGCCGATATTTTACGTGTAGCATCCAAAAAATGCTCTGCAACAGACAAGCTTTCCATCACCATCTATTCCAACCGCACCGTCATTTTAAGCAGTGAGACCGAGGTATCCCCCATCGTCGGCAACGAACGGCAAAGTGAGGATTTAATCAACTATCTTCTGTCTGAGTTTGAAGGTGAGCCGGAAAAAATCTGGCAGAGCAACATTTTTGGCATTTCACTGCACGATTTGGTTAGCGAGGGACTGAACAACAAACTCAAACGCGTCCCGGCAGACGCACGAGCAAAATTGCAAGAAACATTGCAACGCATCATCAACGAAGGGTCCAACGGGCTCATTTGTATTATTCTATAAGCAAAAGTCCTGCCAACCGGCAGGACTTTTTGTTTATTGACAGCCGCAGCCGCCCTTATACTTGTCACGCACCATCGTAATCTCATTACCCGGTGCTTGTTTGACTGGATACCATCCGCGGCTGTTGGCATCATTGAACAGCTCGGACTGAATACAATGCTCATCTTTCAAAATCGACAAAAATTCATTGCGCAGCTGCTCATTGACGCATTCGCCCGCAAACGTATTATGGCTGGATGCAGCCTGTTTCTGGCTGGCAATGCAGTCAGTGAGAAACTCTTTATCGCCCATTGTGGATTGTGTTGTCATGCTGTGTACCTCTCTACTTCAAAAAATTGAATAGCGCGTCGTAATGCCCCTGGTGACGATTGGCGATATTTTCCAAACGCGATTTGATGGCTGCATCGCTGCATTGGCTCGCCAGTGTCTGATACTTCTTAATCAGCACCTGCTCATATCCCAGCGTGTCCTCCAGCGCGGTCAGCTCTTTGGTCGTTAAATTGCTCAAACTGCTCACTCCTTATTGCTTTTGTCGGATGTTTTCCGCATTGATAGTATTGGCGGAAAAGATTGCCTTTATGCAAACAAAAAGAAGACGGCATATGGCAGCCGTCCATAAAACAGTATCGTCTGTTTTCGCCGCAGATGTAGCTTACGCTACATCTGCAGATTTTTGATAACGAAAAGGTCGCCCTGTTTCGGGGCAACCTTGATATGATACGCAAAATGTGCCTACTCACGGCATAGGTCGGCGGTTAGCCATTAGGGTGTCGAATGCTTATTTTCTACTTCTATTTTGTTCAAAAAGCCAAGCAAACAAATCTATTTCGTCGCAAAGGAAATCAATTTTGTTATCTGCGGCTGAATAATCAGTTGATTTGTGATTTGCACTGCCGATTTTAGTTAATTCAGCAACCATTTTCTTTGAATAATTTTCAGGTTCATAATCGCTATCTCCATAAAAAATCCAAAGGGGAACTTTTTTGATATTTTCAATCAATTCAAACATATATGCCCCGCCGATTGTAATCGCACCCGCTATTCCGTTATTGTCTGCTTCATGCCCTATAAAATCATATATAGCAAATGCCCCCATCCCAACTCCCATAATGTATAACCTATCGGGGTCACAGTTGTAAGTGTTTATCATTTCTTTGGTGAGTTTGACAGCAACCGTTGCAGGTTGCCAATCGCACCAATTGGCGTTCGTAATCGGTGCTAAGATAACACAAGGGAACTTGCCGTCATCAATCAGCTTTTGCAGTATTTTCGTATCCGAAGTTCCGTCTGTCCATGTTTCGCCGTTTTCATGTAAGAAAAGAACAATAGGAAGCTGCCCCATAGATTCGTAACCATCAGGAGCAAACAATCGGTACTCCATATTCATCGTGCTGCCGTCAACCTCTGCGGTGTAAGTCAGCTTTTTAGAATCATTTAGAAAATTAGCCATAGTATGTTCTCCTGTCCAAAATATAAATTCCGCTGTTGAATTGAACCGCCATCGGCGTGGTCGATTTTGCTTATTTTGTGCGTGTACACGTTTCCCATTACATATCCACACTAAACAAATATCCGAAGCGGTAATTTCCCTTCACCGGAAATCCGTCAGTGTAAACCACAGATTGCCAATATGCCTGCGGATATGGAATTGGTACACCATCCGCCAAAATCTGATCGCGCGTGAAAACATATGCATCGTCAGGGTTGTGAATATTGCCGCAAAAATTCTCACTGCTGTAAATCACGTATGCCGCATATTCGGTCGGAACATCGTAAAAATCGTAGCCATCCGGCACAGGGGTTCCCTCTTTGTAAAAACGACCAAAAATGCTTGGTCCGCCAGACTGCCATTCTTGCCCATTGAAATGCGTCAGATAGCAATAGCTATATTTTATAGGAATATCCGCCGCGTAGGGTTCCAACGACTCAAAAACTTCGTCAACATTATCATGTTCTACAGTTTGCCCGATAAAACGTGTTTTTCCCAATTCGATATACTCAAATTTTTCGCGTTTCCATTTTTTCGATTCAAGTCCATTTTTTACTGAATCGGGCATAAATAACGCCCACTGTACACCAGCATCGCAATTTTTGAGGTTCCAAATATAACCAGTATTAATGTGTATAGACCCTGCGTTATATCCCGTTAGGACTTCTCGCACATTGCGCTCCCGCATGACAGAAAAATCGGCAAATACTTTGGCAACCAATTCGTTCAGTTGCTCGTCATGCGGCTTTCCTGACAACGCCTCATCATATCTGTCCAACACTTTGAAAATCTCCGAATTGACCACGCCGGAAGGCTCAAGTTCTCTTAAATACGCACGAAGTTTAGTGTTTTGCTCTTTAATTCGCGCAAATACACCCTGCACCAAAATCTGTTCGTTTTCTGCGAGTTTTCCCTCACTCCATTGCGAATCGTCCAATACCCATTCCATCAGCGCGTCAAAAACGCCCTGATTCTGCACTACTGCTTTTCGAGCCCAACCTATAAGCCTGTCGTACTTCTCGGCACTTGCCGATTTTTCGTCATTTCCCCCGTCGATTTCACTCCAATCGACCAATACCATGTCATCAATGAATTTCCCTGCCATGTAAAATCCCCCTTGAATATTGATGTCGATAGTCAGAGGATAAAACGACTGGGTTCGTCCGCTCTGTACTTTCGATGGCGGTACGCCATGAAAGCGTGCGAACGCTTTTGAAAAACTTTCTGATGTGTCGTATTGATACTTCATAGCCACATCGACTATCTTACTGTTTGGCTGTAATAAATCTTGCGCGGCTGAACTTAGACGTCTATTGCGAATGTACTCGCCCACAGTCACGCCTGTCACCAGATGAAACATAAGTTGAAAATGAGAGCTTGACGAGTAGGATTGACTTGCTATTTCGTCAATGCTGATTTCACTTGTCAAATGTTCCTCGATATATTGTAGTGCTTTCCCCATGCATTGTATCCAGTTCATCGTTTCCTCCTCCTTTCAAGGAGTATTATACAATGGCACAACCACGCAAATCATGTCTTAAAATATTATGATTTGTCCGATTAAAAAATCCGTGTTGCAAATGAACACGGTATAAAATATAAATTTCACCGCCCACAGCAATCGCCACGAGCGATATCACAAAGTATTTCTACTCTGTACACTAAGACTATACCATGGCATGTCGGCAAAGTCAACATTACGAAAGGTAGTGGGCGGCACAGGCTTCTGAACCAAGTTGGCCTGTTAAATATTCCTGCACTGCCGCCAGTTTTTGCTCCGGGGGTATTGACTTCTTGTTCTGCATTGATATGCTCCTATCTGTTTGTAGACTCACTTTTTCATCTGTCTACTTCGAGGGTAGCATAGCAATTTGTCCCGAAGTTGCTTTCAAAAGTGCCGTTTTGGCACTAACAAGCACCGTGCCACAGTTGTGACACGGTGCTTGTTTACCCTATGGCGACTGCCATGTTTTAGTTTTCATACTGTCTTATGGAAGTCCCACTTACGCCGTCCTCTGCTCTACTGTAGATTATGGGTCAACCACTTCTGCTGGACCGCGTACAAATACTGTCGCACCATTGCTACCGGCCCTCAGGCCGTTATTGGCAATTGTCACAAAATACAAATGGTTTGCGACCAACGCCGCGCCGTCGTTCAAATTCGATGCCGAGGTCAGGCTCACCATCGCCGGGTTTCCTGTCGCGACTGTGTTTACACCAGTCGCACTGCCCAAACGCAAAATAACTTCTGTGCCAATTTGCCCGCGCAAGGTCTGTCCGGCACGCAAGTCAATTCGCCGGAACAGCGCGCTACCGGCTTCGCCGCCGGCCGTACCGTCAATCTGGTCCATCACACCTCGTACGACAAGTTCAACAAATTCCGGGTCACGTAGGTCAATGCCCTCGTCAAGCAATAGACCGGTAATGATATTATCCAAGTTACGCACCAGCTGATCATAGTGCGCGTCCAACTCATCCACCATACCATCAAGCACGCCGCGCATATCTTCGGTCATACCTTGGATCCATAGCGGCTGCAGGGCCTCTAAATAGCTTCTGGCGACCAAAGGGTCATCGCGCGTGCCGTTACGTGCCGAATTGTCGGTAGCAATCGCAACGCCCAATGTGACAATCAACACCACCACAAGAAACGACGCCGTGCCAATTTTCCATTTTTTCATTAGTATATACCTCCGTTGGTTTTATCTGTATGTAAGGGCGAATACTATTCGCCCGCCGCAAATGCAAAACTAGCCCGAAATCCCCAAACTTACTGCAATCGCGCTGTTCACACGGTTCATCAACCTGCCGTCAAGCTGCCCGATGCGCTCTTTCAAGCGCTTCTTGTCAATGGTTCGCACCTGCTCAAGCAAAATCACAGAGTCACGGCTCAAACCATACACACGCGCCGAAAGTTCGATATGCGTCGGCAAACGCGCCTTGTTCAACTGTGATGTAATGGCCGCTGCAATGACCGTTGGGCTGTGCTTGTTGCCTACATTGTTTTGCACGATGAGCACCGGGCGCATGCCGCCTTGTTCGCTGCCCACCACAGGGCTCAAATCAGCGTAATAAATGTCACCGCGCATCACTGTATCCGTTACGGCATAGGGCTTCATGCCTACGTCTGTAAATGGGATCCTTGCTGTCATGTCCAAAATATTCACCTCTCCTGTCGTTGGTTTCACTACCATTTTTCCACAGATGAGGGCTTTTTAGTCATGATTTTAACACCATGATAAAATATTTTTTTGAGCACTTGCTCAATCGTCAATGACAAAATTTTTCGTCACACCAACTTCAACGCCATTTTGCTTGTACACACGCGGCACACGTTTGCCAACGTTACACATAATCTCATAAGTAATTGTCCCAACTTCTTGTGCCACATTTGACAACGACAATTCAGCGTCACCTTGCTTTCCAAACAGCACAACTTCCGTGCCTTCGCATACATCTTCAATATCGGTCACATCAAACATCGTCATGTCCATGCAGACGGCGCCCAGCAACGGCGCGACTTTCCCATTGATTAACGCCGACCCCCGGCATGACAATGCCCGCGGATATCCATCCGCATAACCAATCGGCACAGTGGCAACCAACCTATCCGACGGCGCAACATATTTGCGGTCATAGCTCACACCTTCGCCTTTTGCCACACATTTGACTTGCGATACAATACTGTGCAAACTCATCACAGGTTGCAGTTCCCAACCATTAATAGTTTGTTGCACAGGGCTTTGTCCAAATAAAATCACTCCGGGGCGCACCATATCAAAGTGCGTACAGGGATATTGTAACACAGCCGCGCTATTTGCGCAATGGGCTACATAAAAGTTTTCTCCCAAATCGCGCAATTTCTTGCGCGTCCCACAAAATCGATCAAGCTGAGCTAACGTAACTGCCTTATCATCACCACTTGAAAAATGCGTGAACAAGCCTTGAATGTCAAGATTCGGCAAATTGCAGACCGCCAATATCGCTTCAATCTCATTGTGCTGAAATCCCAAGCGTGACATGCCTGTATCTATTTTCAAATGCACAGGCAGTGTACACTGCTGTGCTTGACAGGCTTGCGAAAGCGCGAGAGCTTGTCCTTGACTGTATACCGTTTGCGTCAAACCATTATCCAGCAGCTGTTTGGCTGCTTCCGGCGGCGTATAGCCCAATATCAAGATAGGCAACTCAATATCGGCGCGACGCAGCTGCAACGCTTCGTTAATATTTGACACGCCCAGCATATCGTAGCCAAGTTCCCGCAATAACTCCGCTACAGCCACAGCCCCATGACCGTAGCCATCTGCCTTAACAACACCCATTAGCTTCGTATGTGGGTGCGTATGTTTTCGAATTTCCAATGCGTTGTGCCGCAAAGCGTCAAGGTTTATTTCCGCCCATGTTCTTCTAAGGTAGTTCATCCCAACTCCACCTGTAAAAATGTAATCGTCAATATATTCGCCCCATCTACATATGTCTCACTGCGCAAAGGGTGCATGGTCTCAACATCAAACCAAACAACCATACGATGCTCTATACCACCATGTGTTGACGCATACACTGCACGAATCGCTTGCGTACCAAAAGCATTTTCCGTACCGTATGCCACAATATGACCCTCGCGCCATGTCTGTACAGCAAAGGGTACAGCCTCAAGCGGCGACAATCCCGTCCCCGGCAGCGCACCCGTTTCCAGCGACAAACCATCAAATTGCAGGATACTTCCGCCCTCATGCAACACCACGCGAATTCCCGCCAACTCACTCGGTTCTAGGACCTCGACGCTCTCTTCCTCGAGCGAAAGGTTGTAGCGCAATAGGTATTCGACTACCCTATCGCCAAAATCTGCCCGAACACGCGCATCCATTGTAGCATAACGCATACTGCCATAAAATTCATGCAATCTCGGCACGGCTTCTCCGCCTACATTGCATGCAGGAAACAGCAGCAACACGGCGATTATCATTGGTGCAAAGGTGAACTTTTTCATGGGTCGCCTCCGCACGGATTTATTTATTCAATTATGTAGGGGCATCAAAATATTTTAACAACTTCGGTATTTCAGCCAAAATGTCTGATGGCATCATACCCATTTGACTGCCTTTTTTCACTGCTACATCAGCCGCGCAACCATGGACAAATGCCGCAAATGCTGCTGCATCGCCCGGCTCAATGCCTTGTGCAGCCAGCGCACCAACCATACCGGCAAGAATGTCGCCGCTACCGCCTTTGGCAAGTCCGCAATTGCCAGATTGATTCACTGTCGTACGCCCGTCAGGGCAAGCCGTAACGGTTTGCCCTCCCTTAAGCAAGACAGTGCAATTGGAATTGACGGCATAATTCTGCACGGCAGTCAGCCTTGGTGCATTGTCCAACTGCCCGCCAATACGCCGAAACTCACCTTCATGCGGCGTGAGGACAACCTGCCGACTCTGTACATATATATGCCGTGCCATGACATTTAGACCGTCTGCATCAATAATCAGCGGCGCTTCGCCGTAGTTCAGCACCTCGCGCATGATTAACTCCATGCCGCGCCCATTGCCCAACCCGGGGCCGACGACAACAGCATCGGCGTTGTCGATTTGCTCACGGATGAGCGGCAATGCCTCAACGGAAAGAAAACCGTCTCCGTCGTCGCGCAACGGCACAACAATATTTTCGCAACAATCACTCGCTACGACTTGATGGATGCAATTCGGCACGCCGACCGTCACCAACCCCACACCCATGCGCCACGCACCGCCTGCCGCTAATCGCGCCGCACCCGAAAAATTTCGGCTTCCAGCCAAGATGAACAGCCGTCCATTGTTATACTTATGCGCATTGGCATTTCGTTTGTCAATCACGTTGCACCAGTGCGCCCATTGCTCGGGATAAGGCAGCAACTCTTTCTCATCTTGTGCGACAAGCGTCACAACCGCCGTCGCCATGCCACCGTCATGCGAAATCGACAGCGATGTCTTCCACTGCGCCGCTAACGCACCGATAAAATGCGGCGCACCGCGCCCATCGTGCGCCACTTCGACGCGATGAAATAAATCGCGTGTCAACCCACTGCCCAATGCCTTGGCCAACGCCTCTTTTGCAGCAAAAAACCCCGCCGCCGTCTGCGCATTTTGGCTGCCTTTTGCCGCGATATACGCCAACTCGTTGGGCGTAAAAATCTGCGCCTTAGTAATGTCGCTCATCGTCTCAAAACGCACGATTTCTACAATATCAATGCCAATTCTCATGGATATGTTGCCTCCAGGGTATGTTAGGATAATCTAATGAAACACAGCGTTGCTAATAGCTGTCGCCGGTGGCCATCCAGCAAATGATATTGCTCCATAGCCTGGGATTCTGAGTTCAAAATCTCTAACATTATGCGGTATTTCAATATCAATGGGCACAGGCTCACATGCCTTAGTCAGAGATACAGTGTATGCCTCTACACCATCAAATGTGATAAATAGTCTTGCATTTCCAACTTGCGTCTCGCCTTCAAGAACGAAAAAGATTGCAGAGAATCGGCTGTATGTTCCATTTAGCAGAATCCGATATGACCGTCCTTCAAAACTACCAACAACATAGCCACCGTTATGAGAATTTCCCCAATTGTCTCTAAAGGAAGCTGATGAATATGTAAGCCCTATTCTTGATGTAATATTCGTAAATTGATGCATAGGTGTATATGTGGCAACTGGATCGTTGTTCTGATTATGTGAATCTTCATCTACACCACCATTACTTCCAGCATAGGGAATAAAATCAGTGTCATTTACCTCGTCTAGGAGACCTTGAGCATATCCTCTGGAAAACGCCTCTTCAAGTTGATGTTCAAGAATAGAATCCATTTCATTTGTTGCATCTAAGAGACCTTGAGCATGCCCTTTAGCAAATGCCTCTTCGAGCTGGTATTCAAAAGTTATATCATTTTGCAGCTGCTCATTAAAGTGAGCTGTTAAAAATGCACCAATAGCAGCACCTCCAATGACACCTATTGCAGCTACAATGGCACAAATGATTAATGTACGATTATGCTTTTTTGAATCTGACAATCTCAAACACCTCTTTAACCTGACAGTAACAATCTAGCATTTGTTTTCTATACCCTACACTTCATCGCCCTTACGCATCTTATGCGGAATGTATTTGCTTATTGCGTCCAAAATCCGCTCGTTGGGCTGCAAGATCATCAACGTCCGCACACCATCTTTACTAAACGCCGCGAACCAGCGTCCCTCAGCTTTAGGTGTTGAGGCAAGGTCTAACAACGTCGAATTTTCACGCCGCTGTTCAAATTCTTGCGCATAAGCCTTCCGCATAGGCGCCAATAATTCAAACGCCTGCACATCAATGGTCAGCAGCCGCTTGCGCCGCTTTTTGTAAATAATACGGTCAATATCTAATTCGCCATTGGTAAAGATATACTCATATTCAACATGAAAATTCTGATAGAACCGATACAATCCAAAACAGACTACCAACACCGTCAGCGGCACAAGAAATGGCAACGGAAGCAGCGCGCCAATAAAAAACGCCCCGGCAACTCCACCGAGTATAGCAACGAGCAACAAGGCATAATCCAACACGCGCATCTTCCGCGCTATAATTTGCTCAAAATAAATATCTTGGTTGATGACCGCGCCCTCCTATCTCAAAAATTGTGCAAGTATCGCCTTACGCCATATTTTCCCGTAGTATTTGCTTGAATCGGCCAATACAGCGATGTTACCATCGTCACTTCCTGCACCACCCTACACAACACATCACTTGCTTTGCGTAAATCAACCACGTTGTAAATACAGATAGGCGCAATCATCCTTTTTGATGCTCTCAATAAGCCCCATTTGCTCGTAATAGCGCAGAATTCTGGTTGAAAGGTTCAACGCCCTCGAAATTCCATCGATCGTAGTAAGATTCATATTTGCCGGTGGCCTACTCGGCAGCTCTTTACAAAACCGCCTCTTCTTCACCTACCGTATATACACGCACCATATTGGTTTCGGCGTGATGCCCAACAGGTACACCCGCCGTAATGACAATGGTGTCGCCTTTGACAATCAATCCTTTTTCCAATGATGCCTCAATGGCTTGATCAATCAACGCCTTAGTATCTGAACCCTCTTGAGTCAAAATCGGCGTCACGCCCCACGCCATTTTGAGCTGGCGCTGCGCCACAGGATTGGGCGTACAACCAATAATCGGGCATTGCGGACGGAAGCGCGATACGCTCCGTGCCGTGCCGCCACTCTCAGTGATGCACAAAATCGCCTTGGCATTGAGGTTGTGCGCCATTGTAACAGTGGCGTGTGAAATGGCGTCACGCACCGATTTATTCTCATATTCTTCTTGGCGGAAACGGCGAGCGTAGTGAATTGTTCCCTCAGCGTACTCGGCAATACTCGCCATCGCGCTCAATGCCTCAACAGGGTACTTACCCATTGCCGTCTCGCCCGACAGCATAACACCGCTCGTGCCGTCATACACAGCGTTGGCAACGTCAGACACTTCAGCACGCGTCGGCCGCGGATTTTGAATCATCGACTCCAACATATGCGTCGCCGTAATAACATTTTTGCCGGCACGACGTGTCTGCTTAATCAACCGCTTTTGAATGTCGGGCAACTCTTGGAAGTCAACTTCCACGCCCAAGTCGCCACGCGCCACCATCAAGCCGTCAGACGCCTCTAAAATCTCATCAGCATTCTTGACACCCTCGGCATTCTCAATCTTAGCGATGATTTTGACTTCACTGTTTGGATTAGTCTTAGCCACTTCCTCACGCAAAATCTTAACATCCTCGGCCGAGCGCACAAAGCTGGCTGCAATAAAATCAAAGTCATTTTCCACGATAAATTTAATGTCGCGACGGTCTTGCGCGCTCAAATACGGCATTTTGACGTTGACATCGGGCAAATTGACACTCTTCTTGCCCGAAATCGCACCACCGTTGACGATGGTGGTATGTACATCGTTGCCGCTGACCGACTCAACAACAAGTTCAATCAGCCCGTCATCCAGCAGCACGCGGTTGCCTTTCGACATCTCTTTGGCAAAATCTTCATAGGTCACGCTGACTTTTTCAGCCGTACCATCAACGTCATCAGTGGTCAGCGTAAACTTACCACCCGCTGTCAGTTCAACTTTACCGTCAGCAAACATACCGATGCGAATTTCCGGCCCTTTGGTATCACCGAGCAAAGCAACGGTCCTGCCTGTTTCTTGGCAGACTTTGCGCATGGTTGTCGCCCATTGTGTCACTTTGTCATGCAAACCGTGCGAGAAGTTGAACCTTGCAATGTCCAATCCCGCCAGCACCAGTTCTTTCATAACCTCATGCGACTCACTCGCCGGACCGATTGTAGATACGATTTTTGTTTTTCTCATGTGTTATTTTCTCCTTGTATTGCTTATAGAAAATGCTTATTTTGTGCTACATATCCCTATCCATGTCGGCTCTTGTTAAAACAGTTTTTGCTTCGTGAGGATAGCTGCATAATACGCTATCAATAAATTGCACTCCGCAAAAGTATTTGCAGATTGAAGTATGTTTTACCGCACATTTGTGAATATTTTGACCCTCTGCAACATTCCATGGACATTGAGAGTCGCCAAACTTTACATCACTAATGAAGTCAATATCCATATTAGAGCCCATTAACTTTTTCACTCTGTTGTCCACAATAAACTCCTGTTCAAAATATAAATTAGCTGCTAAGCCACTATTCTATCGAAATTAAATCAATAACTTCTCTCCACCGAAAAAATATGCTGTTTGCAGGTCATCAGTCGCATAAAAGAATAAAATTCTTTCGCCGCCTCACACGGATTGCGCGACGCCGCCTTGAAATTTTCAAGGTCGTCCATAGTCTCAAAGGTGCAAATGTCCGCCCATGTATCGCCATCGACAAGCTGTTGCCAGGAAATATACCCCTTTTGTTTGGAAATATGTTCATTGTTCAGCCTTTCTGACGCTGACAAAAAATCCGGCACAGACGCCCCTTTTTTCAGCTTATACGAAACATAATAAATGGCATTTGACATAGTACACCCCCATTTCTTGCAAGGGCGGCAGATGCCGCCCTTCTGCATTATCAGTTCTTAATTTTATGCTTTGCCGTCGCAACCCAACACGTTAATCAACTTATCTTTGACCAACTCTTTAATATTGGTACGCGCCGGCGCAAGATATTGACGTGGGTCAAAATGGTCTGGATGTTGTGCAAAATACTGACGAATTGAACCTGTCATAGCCAAACGTAGGTCGCTATCGATGTTGATTTTGCAGACCGACAGCGATGCGGCTTTGCGTAACATATCTTCAGGGATACCGATGGCATCCGGCATTTTTCCACCGTTATCGTTGATCATCTTAACGTATTTGGGGATGACCGACGACGCACCGTGTAGCACGATGGGGAAATTGGGCAAACGACGGCCGATTTCTTCGAGAATGTCAAAGCGCAATTCGGGGGTTTGGCCCGGCTTGAATTTATACGCTCCATGGCTTGTGCCGATAGCAATTGCCAAGCTGTCGACGCCGGTTTTTGCTACGAATTCTTCCACTTCTTCGGGGCGGGTGTAAGACGCGTCTTCTTCGCTGACGTTGACGTCATCTTCCACGCCTGCCAAACGCCCCAATTCTCCTTCAACTGTGACACCGTGGGCGTGGGCGTACTCAACAACTTGCTTGGTCAGCTGGATATTATCTTCAAAGCTATGATGGCTGCCATCGATCATCACCGATGAAAAGCCACCATCAATGCACGATTTACACAGTTCAAACGTGTCGCCATGATCAAGATGGACAGCAATGGGCAGGCCCGTTTCGATCACAGCCGCCTCAATGAGCTTCATTAGATAGGTGTGGTTGGCGTACTTGCGCGCACCTGACGAAACTTGCAAAATCAACGGGGCATTGACTTCTTTTGCCGCCTCGGTGATGCCTTGCACAATTTCCATGTTGTTGACGTTGAACGCACCGATGGCATAACCGCCTTTGTACGCTTTGTCAAACATTTCTCTGGTGTTTACGATTCCCATGTGTATTTTCTCCCTTTTATTCATGTAGTTTCCATTTACTATACCACACCCTGCCGCAAAAATCAATCAAAAATTCCTAAGCCCATCAACTCTTTTTGCAAATGCGGCATAACACCCCACGATTTCGCCGCATCACACGCCTTTTTCCACAATTGATGGTCGGGTTTGCACGTTAATTGCGCCTTGATAAGTAAATTTTTCGGTGTGTGCTCGGACTCAATAAATTCACATACCGTCACGTTATATCCACACGCTTCCAAATACATCGCCCGCAAACCATCGGTTAGCAATGATGCCAATTTTTCTTTCATCGCGCCATGCTTTGCAATAAACTGCATGTCCTCGCGTCCCATAGTTTTCAACAATTCGTGCTGACAACACGGCGCGGCGTAAATCCAAGGCGCACGCCATGTAACGGCTTTTGCCAGCGCGTCATCAGTCGCTGTGTCGCACACGTGCAGACTCACCACCATGTCGACGGGCGGCTCGATTTTCAAGCCCTGAATATCGCCTTGTTGAAACCGCAAGCCTTTGCAATCCAACCGCTCGGCAATCTCATTGCAGCTTGCAATCACATCTTCCTTCAAGTCCAATCCAATAATTTCGCCGCGCTGTAAATAATGCTGCAACGCAAACGTCAAATACGACTTACCACAGCCAAAATCAACAATGCGCGGCTGTTTTGGCAAAGTGTCCAACCCATCTTTGAGCAGTTCGAGAAAACTATTGATTTGCCTAAATTTCGCCATTTTATTTTTACGGACATGACCATCTTGTGCCATCACGCCCAGTTCGATCAAGAATGGTACAGGCTCGCCGTCACGCAAAATTGTTTGCCGTTCGCGGTCGTGGGTGCGTGGCGTGTGGTTTGACTGTTTCATCGTCCGCTTAACTTTGAGTTTGCTAAAATACGTGACATGAAATTCTGTCTCAGGCGTGACAATTAAGGCTTGTCGGAAATGTTGCGTGAGTAGTATTTCAATACACGTATAAGCCTCAACAAGCGGCAGATTCTCGTGTCGGACCTTGCCGCTGTTATGATATTCAAACTGCACCATATCCCGCCCTTGGGCGGTATAGCGTCGCGCAATCACTTTTCCGTCGCCACCTTTGCTGCGCGGTTGGCTAAATGTAGCCTGCGTAAAGCCAGTAATTTCTTCGATAAAGTCTTGCATGATGCGCCTCCTTGCGTAATGCAAAAGAACCGTCCTTACGGACGGTTCTTGGCGCGCCGCGGAAGATTCGAACTCCCGACCTTCTGGTCCGTAGCCAGACGCTCTATCCAGCTGAGCTAGCGGCGCAATTTCTTAGG
>WRAI01000015.1 GCA_009780275.1 Oscillospiraceae bacterium
CCGTCGGATCGATGATCGACGGGTCAGCTACAGCGATCGTTGCGCTGAAGCTTACTAGCATGGCCAATGCCATCACTAGTGCCAAGAGGCTTCTCTTCGTTCTTAGCATTTTCTTTCTCCTTTGAAAAAATCATAAAATAATAAGGATTAAATGCGCTAACTATTATCAACGCACTCGAACATAATAGCACAAGTCGAATGTTATGTCAATACCTTTTCATGCCTTTTTATAAAATTTTATCTTGACTTTTCAATGTTTTTATGATATTCTTAAAACAATATCTACAATGAGAGGTGGTGAGAGACATGAAACAATCTAAACCAATGTTTGCGAGCGAAGTCTTCCTCGGAAGTAACATCGTGCGTAAATTTACCTTCAAAACAATAAATACAGGGGATAGTTGTGCCCTTTTGGCGGTTTTAAACCACCAACTTGCAATGACTCTTGTCACTTCAAGGGGTCAATCTGCCTATTTTGAGAAATTAGATTGTTTTGAATGCCTATCACCACATGAAATAGCGGCATAGTTCCGCGCCTTTATGCTTGGGTTCCCTGTGCAGTCAAAACAATCTGCATAGGGTATTTTTATGCCTAAACATAAAGGAGTTTTTATTATGATTGATATATCAATGCATGAACTGCACAAATACTACGGTGCAAACCATGTGATTAAGGGTGTTACCTTTGAAATTTACAGCGGTGAGAAAATCGGACTGTTGGGAAAAAATGGCTCCGGCAAAACAACCTTATTCAAGGTAATTGCCGAAGATGAGCCTTATGATAGCGGAGGTCTTGCCAAAGCAACAATTAAAAGAGTGGAGATTCTCGCACAAATCCCGGTTTTTGCCGACAATGATACTGTTGAGGATATTTTGCGGTCGTCATTCAAAGAGATAACTGACATTCATGCGGCCATGAAAAAAATCGAAGGTGACGAAAATCCGGCGGTTTTGACGCGATACGGAAAATTGATGGAGGAATACGAGCGGCACGGTGGGTATGAGGTGGATTTCAAAATTGAGAAAATCTGCAATGGCATGAACATTGGAGAGAAACTAAGGAATAGCCCGTTTCAATTGCTGAGTGGCGGTGAAAAAACACGGGTAAATTTAGCGCGTATTCTGCTTCGAGGCTGCGATATACTCCTGCTCGACGAGCCAACAAATCATCTTGACTTAGCCTCTCTCGAGTGGCTTGAACGTTTTTTACGAGAATTTCAAGGTACGATTGTGGTTATTTCTCATGACCGGGTTTTTCTTGATCGTGTGATTGAGCGCGTGATAGAAATCGATGACGGCAAGTTGCATTTTTATCAAGGCAACTACAGCTTCTATGTCGAAGAAAAAGAGAGGCGTTTTTTTACTCACGCAGAACAATATAAGCAGCAACAGCGAAAAATCGACCAGCTGGAATTTGCGATAAAGCGACAGCGCGTATGGGCTGCGATAAATCCGTTAAATACAGGACTAGCCAAGCGTGCTTTGGCTATGGAAAAGCGCATTGAACAAATGGACAAGGTAGAGAAACCTATCACATCAGGAAAAATGACTGAGGACTTCAATCGCGGCGGGTATGCGGCAAAAGAAGTTGTCACGTTCGATTCGGTATGTAAAGGCTATGGGGCCAATGCGTTGCTGGATAACGTGACACTTAGCATTAACAGGAATGACCGTATTGCTTTAGTCGGCGAAAATGGCTGTGGAAAGACCACACTCTTGAAACTGGTAATGAGGGAGGACGTTTGTGACAAAGGCGTAGTCAAAATAAGCAGCAGTATCAAAATTGCATATATGCCCCAAATCATCCTGTTCGACGATGAAAATGCGACAGTGCTTGAGACCTTACGAGATATAGTTGCTCTCCCCGAAGAAAAGCTGCGAAGTATTTTGGCGCGTTTTCGATTTAGAGCCCCAGACGTGTTGAAGCGGGTCGGCAATCTTTCCGGCGGCGAGAAAAGCCGCTTAAAGCTATGTCTGCTCATGCAAAATCAGGCAAACGTCTTGATTCTTGATGAGCCGACAAACCACCTTGATATTGCGTCAAGAGAATGGATTGAGGATGCTGTGTCCGATTGGGACGGCACGATGCTATTTATCTCCCACGACCGATATTTTCTAAATAAGTTTGCGTCAAAAATATGGCACATGGAAAGGGGTGGCATCACTGCGTTTAACGGTGGTTTTGACGACTATCTAAAATCAACGGTAACCGATAAGGCATTGGCAAGCATATCTTCTGTCAGCAAGAAAAAGAAAAAGTTTCCTGCCAAAACAAAAGATTCGCCTAAAATCCCGTTCTCGCCGGAAGCGCTCATTTGTGAAGCCGAGTCTGAGTTGGATGCAATCACTGGCGAGATAGAAATGCTGTTGTCCAACTCCGCGTATCAAACAATGGATATGCTCTATCAGAAAAAACATCAGATTGAAGAGCATATCGCATTCCTGTATAACAAATGGATTCAAGAAAGTGAGGTTTAATTGACTTTGCCGAGCCGTTATGATATATTCTATAAATATGTTATGTTTATGTTGTAAACGCGAACAAATCAATAAAGGGGAATGATTATGTCAGAAGAAAGAAAAAATCCGCAAGTGACGATCGAAATGAAGAATGGCGGACGTATTGTGATAGAGTTGTACTATGATGTTGCGCCCAATACAGTGCTGAATTTTGTAAATCTTGTCAACAGAGGGTTTTATGATGGCACCGTCTTTCATCGTGTAAGCCCACGTTTTATGATTCAAGGTGGATGCCCTGACGGGACGGGCAGCGGCGGGCCGGGTTATAGCATCAAGGGGGAATTTTCGGCAAATGGCTTTGAGAATGACTTATCTCACAACAGAGGTGTTATCTCAATGGCTCGCGCCCAGCACCCTGATAGTGCCGGTTCACAATTCTTTATCATGACGGCCGATTCGCCGGGGCTGGATACAGCATACGCCTCATTTGGCAGGGTTATCGATGGTATGGATGTGATCGATCGTATCGCAGCACAGGATGGCCCGAACATCGATGGTGCAACGGTCCGACCGAATGAAGAACAAGTTATGCAATGTGTGACGGTTGAAACGTTTGGCGAATATTATGATACACCGACGACAGTTGGATAGCCCTGCATTTACATTGCAAAAAGCAGCCCTTGTGGCTGCTTTTTAGCTTTTCGCACCATTTTTCTCATAGCCATGCCGCCATTTCCAGCCGCAGCAATTCCAATGCTGCGCCGTTGTCATACAACGGCGTCACATTGCTTTGCAACTGTTGTATCCTTATATCTACTTTCATCGGTAAATGAATCGCCACATACGCCCCGCCCTCCGGGCGGTTTCGTTTCTCCCATTGCCCGCCCATCAGCTTAATAATCCTATCTACCAATTCCAATCCCAACTTAGCTTGCGTCGTGGTGCGGTGTCTACTAAAGTCAAAGCCGGGTCCTTTGTCCTCCACTGAAATATGTAGCATTTCATCTGCAATCCATGGCCGCACAACAATTTCCGCATCATACGGCGAGGCTTTCAATGCGTTTGTCAATAAATTGTAAAGCACAATGTCCAGCTTCATCGTATCCAATTCCATTGGCGCGACATCTTCCAACGACAAAATACGAATACGCCCCATCGATAATTCTGTTGTCAGTCGTTCAGAAAAAGTTTCAATATATGCCTGTGCTTCAGATAGGATAGGCATATATTGTTTGTTTTTATTCTCAAATTGCGCCAAATCACCGATATGCCGCGCCAGCCGTGTAAACTGTCGCATATAATTGGCATCCTGTGCACGAATGTTGTAGCTCTGCAGCAATTCAAGCAGTTTGATGCTGATACTCTGCAGCAAATCGGCAAAGGCCTCGCTTGACAATTTACCCGCATCAGGCAAAAATTCCAACACAAAGTACTCGCCTTCCGGCCGCAATCGTAAATCATACGCCTTCTCATTGCGCGAAAACATGCTATACAACTCAACTGCACCGCGCAGTAGCTGTGGCACTAAATCAGCATCAAACAGCGCATACAGTTCATGTCCACACCACGTCGTGCCGAACAGCCGCGCGGCAGCGTCATTGCCATGCAAAATAACCCCATCTTTGAGCAAAAACATTGGGACAGGCATAGCGTCTAATTTTTCGGTAATAAATTCAAAGTTCATATCTTAATATTTCATTCCCCATGTCTCAATGTCACAATCACCACTTGCGGCCGCGCAAACACCCGCGGCAAATATTCTCCCGCCCCGCGACTGACAAGCACCGGCGTACCGTCACGACTCTGTGCCCAGCCTGCACGAAAGCGCTGACCATATTCGGTAATATGTCGTCGCAAAGTAAAGTACGGCGCCCAAACACAAAAAAATGTTATTTGCCCGCCGTGTGTATGACCACTCAATATTAGATCAACATCGCTCGTGTCCTGTTGCATAGCCACATCAGGATTATGTGACAACAACAACACAAAATCATCGGCAGTCGCATCGGCAATCGCCGTTTCAATGCACGGATTGCCACCCCAAAGATCTTCCACGCCCGCCAGATAGAAATTCTCGCGAACATGCAACCCGCTATTTGCTAATGGCATGATACCGTTGACAATATAAGCCTCAAACAGCCTCGGATACCAATCATGGTTGCCGGAAATGCCGAACATACCGTCCGTCGTTGCAATTTCCGTAAAGGTTTCAAACTTCCCCTCCGGCACATGACCGCCGACTGACATATCGCCGCCGAGGAGCAACAAGTCAATGTCTCTGCTGTTCAATTCGTCGACAATCCCGCGCAATCGGCTGTCGGACAAGATGTGCGTGTCGGCAATGAATGCCACTCTGTATCCATCCATTTCGGGCGGCAGATTTTGTGAGTAGAGTGATACTTCTTTGTATTGTAGAATTCTGTCGAGTGTGAGTGCGTGGATGATGTGGATGGCGGCGATGATGAGAAATACGATGAGGGTTGCTCTGATTATCTTCCGCCATGTCCAGTTTTTTAGTAGTTTCATCACCTTACTCGCTCTTGCACCCAACGCTGTCCTTCAAGCCTATAATACCAGTTCCATCCATGACGCACACGCAAAACATCGTCCTCAACCCATTCTGCTTCAGCATAAAATGCGCTTGCCCGCTCGCCGGATAGAAACCGTTGCTGACGATATGTAATCCGTCCCACACCCAAATGTATACCGCCATTATCTATCAACGTCACCTGCAAGCCGTCACTCGTCCGCCCCAATGCCGCAGTAAATCTGCCATCGGGCGATTCCACTTGCATTGCGTTATTCATGTCGTAATTGTATATCCACGACAACACCGTGCCAGCGAATATCACCACACCAACAACCATTGTTGCAATCACATACACCGCACCGACCATTGCATTATGCCACCACGATTGCAGCCGCTTGGTACAAGCGAAAAACACAATCATGCTACACAGTGCCATTGTGAGGAATAGAAAAATACGTATAACAAATGCCATCGGAACCGTCAGTAAAAACAGCGTCATCACGCCGCCCGACATCGGTGGCAACAATAGCGGCAAGTAGCTTATTTTATGCTCGCGTTGCCGCACAGCGTTGGCTGTAATACCAACCGTTGCGCTCGCCAGCAACAGCGCGAAAACCCAATCGTTGAACGGCACAAAAGCAACATCCGCCGCCCACAGCACAAACGATAGCACCATCATCACACCGAACAACAGCAACAATTGCCAATATCCGTTTTTAAGGATTTTCTTCACAGTACTCTCCTCATGCTCCTAACTAATCACCACTAACTGCTCGCTATCAACCGAAACCGTCACGCCCGACGGCACATCGGCATACCGCTCGACCAGCAAGCTCGCAATTTTATCCTCAATTTCTTTTTGAATGTACCGCCGCAAATGCCGCGCACCATATTCTTCTGAAAACGCCTGCTTAGCAAGCCATTCCGGCACCAATGCGTCATAGGTCAATGTCAACCCGCGACTGCTTGCTGCTTCAGCCAAATCATCCATCATAATAACCGCAATCGCCTTAAAATGCTCCTGCGGCAACGGATTGAAAACAACGATTTCATCCACACGATTGAGGAATTCAGGGCGCAGAAAATCTTTCAGGGCTTTCATGGTACGGTCACGATTAAGAGCCTCATCAGTGCGGCCGAAGCCAATGCTTCCTGTCTTTTTATCGCTGCCGGCATTCGTAGTCATAACCAAAATCGTGTTTTCAAAGTTGACTTTTCGGCCGTGTGCATCGGTGATATATCCGTCATCCAGCACTTGCAGCAGCACATTCAGCACATCAGGGTGCGCTTTCTCAATTTCATCAAACAGCACAACAGAATATGGCTTGCGACGAATCTTCTCAGTCAATTGCCCTGCCTCGTCATAGCCCACATATCCGGGCGGCGAGCCGATAATACGGCTGACCGCATGCTTTTCCATAAACTCTGACATATCAAGCCGTATCAAGCTCTCCGGCGTGTCAAACATATCAGCGGCAATTAACTTGACCAATTCGGTCTTGCCCACGCCTGTCGGTCCCGCAAAAATCAACGACACAGGCTTTCGCTTGGGCGACAGCCCCACCCGATTGCGCGCAATCGCCGCTGTAATGGCGATTATTGCGTCATCCTGCCCGACGATGCGCTTTTTTAAGCGCTCGGGCAAGCCGTTTAATTTTTCAAATTCCGCGGCCGCAATCGAACTGGCAGGCACTTTTGTCCACTGCTCAATCACACGCGCCAAGTCGGCCACCGTCAACTTAGGCGCACCGTCTTTCATGACTTCCTGTAAATCCTCTTTCAACTGTAACGACTTGCTCTTACAAGCCGCCAACGCCTCATAATCAACATCTTCTTCCTCTTGCAATAATGCAATTTCCTCGTCCAACCCGCGCAACTTCCGATGAAGTTTCGCCGCTTGCGCGATTTGCTCACTTGATAAATTTAGTGAGCTCGCCGCCTCATCGAGCAAATCAATCGCCTTGTCGGGCAAGAAGCGGTCGGTGATATAGCGTTCGCTCAATGTCACAGCAGCACGACAAATGGTGTTGTCAACTGAAATGCCGTGATGTTGTTCATAATAGTGTGCAATGCCCTCTAAAATCTTGACCGATTCATCAACTGATGGCTCATTAATAATCACCGGCTGAAAGCGGCGCTCCAGCGCGGCATCTTTTTCGATATGTTTTCGATACTCAGCAAATGTCGTGGCACCGATGACTTGAATCTCACCGCGTGACAATGCCGGTTTCAGAATATTCGCAGCATTCATCGACCCCTCAGCATCACCGGCACCGACCAGTGTATGTACTTCGTCAATGACCAAAATAATGTTGCCCGTGCGTTTAATCTCCTCAATCAAGCCCTTCATGCGACTTTCAAACTGCCCACGAAACTGTGTACCGGCAACAAGCGACGTCAAATCGAGCAAATACACCTCTTTGTCTTTGAGCTTATCCGGCACACTCCCCTCGGCAATACGCAATGCCAAGCCTTCGGCAATCGCTGTTTTGCCTACGCCGGGTTCACCAATCAAGCAGGGGTTGTTCTTTTGCCGCCGGTTGATAATCTGAATGACGCGCTCAGTCTCATCGCCGCGCCCGACGATGCGATCAAGTTTTCCGTCACGCGCCCGACCTGTCAAATTGAGGCAATAACTGTCCAAAAACTTCAGCTTTTTAGGCTGCTTGGCTTTGTTATCACGCCCGTTTTCACGTTTTTTATCCCGTCCGGGACGCCCGCCATCTGCCGACTGTCCGTCACCAGCTTGCTTTGGTTGCTCTTCATTGGCGGACGCCGATTGGTCAGGCTGTGGCAACGGCATTTGGTTTTGAAAGATGCGGTCAAGAAATGGAAATGTTGCTGTCTTGCCCTCATCGTCGATAGCCGAATCGTCGTCGTTATCCTCGTTGCCTTCATTCATTACACCCAGCCCACTCATCAGCGCCGATGGGTCGCTCAGCATCTCACTCATACCGCTGCTGATGGCATCCATATCGTCATCCGTCATGCCCATCTGCTTAAACATGCTACCAAACGGGCCGATATTCATATTTAATTCACGTGCACATTTTAGGCAGAATCCTTGATGTTCCGGCTCTTTATCCTTTTCCATCCGTGTAACAAACACAACGGCAATATTTTTTTTGCAATGAACACACAGTGTTCCCAATGTTCCCATAAGCTTCTCTCCAATTTCCGTAGTTATGGGGACGCTTGGTGCGTCCCCAACGTCAAAAATTATATTTTTTCTTCCTGCTTGTTAAAGTACAGGTATAAATAATATATCAATGCGGCGATATTCAGCCCAACAGCAATCGCCAGCAAGACATTGCTCCATAACAGCGGAATGGCAGGAAAGACTGTCATCACCAAACAGACAACAAAGAATACTGCCGTCGCCGCTTTTCCAACTTCGACAGCAGCAAATACATCATTGCGCTTACGCATAAGCACCATCGCGCCCCACGCCATCACCACCTCCTTGACAAACAGCACAAGCACTGCCCACCAGTGTACCACACCAGCAATCGTAATGGTCAATAACACAGTAAACGCCATGGCTTTATCAGCCATCGGGTCAAGAATTCGTCCCAATTTTGTGATTTGGTCATTGCGCCGTGCCAACCAACCATCAATGACATCGGTGCAAGCGGCCAGCAAATACACGCCCGCTGCATACCAGTGTGCATAAAGCACACCTGAATTATACACGATGGGAAACATCGGCACCATCAGCAGCCGTAATAAAGATAGCATGTTAGGTATATTCATGGTAAAGCCTCAAAAATTATCGTATCTATCGCCATTCAAAGCATATTTAGGTAGTGTCCTACTTAGAAAATGCGGAATGGCGTGATGTTCTGTATCCATCCCATAATAAAGCTGTCGTTGGCACCTAGTGTACCCGCACCTACCCCTGTATAGCGAATAAGCCATGCCAACACAAAAATCAGTAGCAATCCCGACAAGATCCCGACACCCAGCCCTCCAAATTGATTGAGTTGCTTTATAATCGGAATTTCAAAGAAAGTATTGATAAATCGCACAAGCAAATGCAGCACGATTGCCAATATAATGAAAAAGAATATAAACAACACAATCCGCATAATTGCACGCGCCATCACTGTAGTTGCCGCCGCCCGAACCGTTTCGCCATGTTCGGTGACCTGCTCCATAATTTCACTTTGCAGGCGTCCAATATCACGGCTGTGAATATTCAATTGCCGGAGCGTCCGCTCGGCTAAGGCACGTTGTGTTTCGGGGTCGTGGTCATTTATGCGCTCATCGTCGTCGCGTTCATAAATATATTCCTCGCGCGCGTCGTCAAATGCGTCAGCTGCGCGACCGCCAATCAGGGTAGAGAAGCTATCGGCCGCCGGGTTAGCAAACTGCCCCGCCAATACGCCGGCCAACCATATTGACAATACGAAGACGGCAATGCCGGCTATGCTGAGAATCAACCCTCTGCGCCATCCACGCCACGCGGCAAATGCCAGCACAGCAACGATAATGATATCCCATAAAATCCAAGGCATATTAAGTAGTCCTCCCTCGTTTGTCACACCTCTACTCTCTCATGGACGGTCAAAGTTAAGTCGCGAACGACCACAAGTCCACGTAGTGGTACGGTGTTACCGCATTTCCGTTTTTTCTTGCCTTATTCCACTGCTCGAAAGACAGGCAACTCTACTCTTCTATTGAAATAACCCGCGCGGCGCGTTGCCCCAACAGTACCAAACTGCCATCATCACGTACAATAACGCCTCGCTCGTCCGGCTCAATCATTACAACGCCCAATTCTTCCAATCTTGTCGAATAGACAACACCGGCATCGCGGGTCAGCAATGCAATTTTACCGCCGCCGGCATCAAGGTCTATAATGTCTTCACCAAAGGCCTTTTCGGCAATCACATTACCATCATTGTCAAGTACTACAATAGTACTGCCACCTTCGGACTGATAGCGCGAAACCTGCAGGACAATATAATCACCCCCGAAGCTGAAGCTTCGCAGCACCTGTCCCGACCATCCCCATCGCGCGATTTCCCGAGCCTGATTATCGAGCAAAATCAATTCATCTTCCCACAATGTCGCAATTACATTGCCACGCCGATACGTTACCGCCAACGGTACGCCGTCGGGCTGTGAAAATACATAAGCCGGCTCGCCCGAATCATCACGTGCATTAAAGAGACGCACCTCGCCCAAAGCGGCGATACCGTCCTGCCGCACTGTTGCCACGGCAATAGCATTGGCATGCGGTGAAAGCGCCGCGTCAACAACAAATTGTGCCGCCGAGAACCACTGATACATGCGGCGGTCGTCGGCATTATACACTGTAATCACTGCCGCATAACCGGGTTGCCGCGTAATGAGCAAATAGCGTCCGTCGACATTCATGTGAGCGTTGATGATGCCGTGTTCAAATACCTCACTGCGGCGCAGTTCATATCGGCGATGAATGAGCAACGCTTGCCCGCCACGGTCGAAACTGAGCAGTGCATTGTCACCCACGCGCAACACGGGGTTGGGCATATTGACTGCTATACTGACCTGCTCGCGTCCACTCACGTCATGAACAGCCAACCGCGCCGGCGACAGAATCACCAACCCGTTGCGGTAAACTTGCACACTGTTGCGTAAATTACGGTCGTAGATAAATTGATCTGCCGGTTCGCCCTCTCTCTGAAACGGTATGTTCAGTCGCTCAAAAAATGCCAACATGGGATTGCCTTGCAATTGGTCACGGTTGATAACCGCATACAGCACTAGTCCGACAACAACAAAGATGAAAATTGCACTCAAAAGAGAACGCAAAGGTCTAAACGGCTTTCGCGCCCGCTTCTTGCGCTCCTTATTTAAGTCAACGACATTTTCATCCATACATTGGTTATTATGCCGTAAAAGTTCGGGATTGTCAAGGGGGTGTTGGTATGTTATACTAGCATTTAAATATAGGTGCGTGTTTCTAATAACCCGCACGCTACGAAACCACAGGGGGTTATGTTTATGCTACGCAAAATGTCTGCTTTACTTATCCTAATCCTGTTTGCAGCACTGTTTCTGTTCGGGTGCAGCGAGCAAACACCGCGAGATGTTGCACAACGGTTTTGGCACGATGGCTTCGCCGACGGCGTAAACTTTACGTCTGCCAATGACCTCGTTGGTCTGACGACATACTGGAATCGCACGACGTCAGTCAACGCCGTGCCGAACCGCATTGGCAGCGACGATGATGTGAGTTTTATGCTCGACAACGGCAACGTGACGCGCTTTGTCAACATGAGTGACGGCTATGCCTTGACCTTGCCGTTCAGCGCGGCCGAGTATACCGCCGACTTAGCGTTGAGCGGCGTGCGCACCAAGCTGGTCACCGCCGACCGCATTATTACCATCACGCGCGAAGACCAAAACCCTTACGACAATGACTTGCACGGTTGGCTCATTTACTACGATGAATGGCTAACCCGCTACATCGCCAATGCCGGCTTTTTGCGCACCAACCGACTGATAGAAACACGTCCGGCTGTTCAACATGATATCAATATACTTGATGGTTACGTCGTCAGCTTATACAGCATCCTCATTCGCAACCACGAAAACATCGATATGCCGTACTATAACATCGCCATCATTCGACAAGAAGGCGAATATGAACGCTTTTTGCTGATTGTACAAAAAGCAACGCACGATGTTAATGATGAGTTTGATGCTATGCTGCAAACGCTGCGCGAATTCGAGCCGCAGGGTGAAAGTCAAAACGCCACAACACCTTTTGAACTAACCCGTGCCGACTACTGGGATGATGCGACAGCGGCATATTTTGACCTATTGATGCAAGAGGACTATCTTGAGTGGGGCTTTTTCACCAATGTCTTGCAATTTTCCGGCCATTACAACTACAATACAGTGCGCCAAAATATACAGCGAAATCAAAGCGAGCTGCAAGAGATGATGGACACTACGTTCGGTATTTTCCCCACTTACACGCCGCTCGGGTGGCATGGTACGGCACAGCCTTTTCCCCTCAGCATGGCGCGGGAGTTTGCTGGCGGCGACGGTTTTAACGGCCGTCCTGTCTTGCAGATGACTTATCAATTTACTGATACCAACAACGGCAACTTATATGGCTACACACCCATGTTTAACATTCTCAACGGTCGTTACGACGACCGTTTCCGTGAGTTCGCGCAGGGCATGAAAGAATACGGTTATCCCATTTTGTTCCGCCTCAACAATGAAATGGACGGCGATTGGACGAGCTATTCCGGCATCCTGACATTGCTTGACCCCGATATTTTTATCAAGACGTGGGAGCATCTTTATAATCTGTTCCGTGAAGAAGGCGTGACCAACCTCATATGGATTTTCAACCCCAACAGCACCTCGGTACCGTACAGCAATTGGGGCAAATGGTACAACTATATGCCGGCGCTTCATACCTTCCATATGATTGGCATTTCGCCATACGAATTCGGAAATAACATGCACATTGAGCCCTTTGCGTCTTTGGTTGATAAAGTTTACGAGCGTTACGAACGGTTCAGCCATTGGCCGTGGGCCATTTCGGAATTTGCGGCCGGCAGCGGCGGCGAAGCGCGGCGAGTAGGTGACAGCATTACAGTGACTTCGTCGGGGCGGCATGAGTATGAACAAGCCGAGTGGGTGCGTGATATGTTTCATGTGCTAGACAACCGCCATCTTGACGAATACACTTTCGCGCGGCCCATTCGCATTGCTGTATGGTTCAACGTCAACGATTATCTTGACTATGACGGCGAGATGTATATTTTAAACCACTTGCGTATCGGCGCACATACACCGTTGACGATTGAGGCGTTCCGGCAAGGATTTGCCGCCGAATAAAAACTACGCAGGGTGCGATGTCTTCATCGCACCCTGCACTAAAATTAGGAGGAACCAATATGTTACGCAAAATGTCTGCTTTATTTATCTTTACTCTGTTCGCCACGCTGCCCTTTTTCGGCTGCAGTTCCGATACGTCGGCTGATATTGCCGATCGATTTTGGCAAGAAGAGTTTGCTGACGGCAAGAGCTTTTCCTCTGCTGCTGATGTCGTCGGCTTGACAGCGTACTGGAACCGTGAGGCGCGAACAGAGCGCGTGCCCCGTAATATCGGCGATAATGATGTGAGCTTTATGCTTGACAACGGCGACGTGACGCGCTTTGTCAACATGAGTGACGGCTATGCCTTGACCTTGCCGTTCGGCGCGGATGATTACGAAGCCGACTTACAGTTTAGCGGCGTACGTACTAAATTGCGCACCGATGACAGAGTCATTACCATCACACACGAAGAGCGAAGCCCCTTTGGCAACGACATTGAGGGCTGGACAAGGCAGTACAACGAATGGCTTGTACGCTTTATCGGCCATGACGGATTCTTGCGCAGCAATCGACTGCAACGCCTACGCCCGATTACTCATCAAAGCTCTGATATAATAGACGGCTTTATCGTCAGCTTGTACGATATTTACATCCCTCGCAATGAAAATATCGAGATGCCTTATTACAACATAGCCATCATTCGCGCAGCCGGCGAATATGTGCGCTTTCTGCTGATTGTGCAAAAGGCAACGCATAATGCGACTGACGAGTTTGATGCCATGATTGCCTCAGTGCGTCGCTTTGAACAGCGGGGCATCAGCCACAACGAGCAAGTAGCTTTTGAGCCCACCCGTGCGGACTATTGGGACGATGCCACAGCAGCATATTTTGATTTACTGGCCGAGCAAGAACATGTCGACTGGGGCTTTTTCATGCACTCCATGCGTTCGCCCGGCGAGGCTGACTATCGTTATTTTCGCGACGCGCTGGCACGCGACCATATCGCTTTGGAGGAGATGCTTGACACACATTTTCCCATTATGCCGACATATACGTCACTTAGCTTTCAGGGGCAATTATCAGCGTTCCCAATGGCATTAGCGCGCGAGTATGCCGGCGGCAACGGTTTTAACGGCCGCCCCATCTTACAGTTGACCTACCATTTCTCGCCCGGCATGTTCGCCAACTTTTATGGCTATACGCCTATGTTCAATATTCTGAACGGTCATTACGACGACCACTTTCGCGAGTTCGCGCAATGCCTCATAGAATACGGCTATCCTATTTTATTTCGCCTTAACAACGAAATGGATTCCGACTGGATTCCGTGGGCAGGCATCTTTACACTGCTCGACCCCGACATTTTCACGATGACCTGGGAAAGGCTTTACAACATCTTCCGCGAAGAAGGCGTAACCAACCTGATTTGGATATTCAACCCCAACGGGCTGTCTTTCCCGCTCAGCAACTGGGGCGAATGGCACAATTATTTGCCGTGCACAAGCATGGTACACGTTTTAGGGCTAACGAAATATGAGTTTGGCAACAATCTTATATTCAGGTCGTTTGAGGATCTGTACCGTGCCATTTATGACCGCTACACGCCGTATTTCCAAGACTGGATATGGTCGATTTCCGAGTTTGCTGCCGGCAGCGGCGGCGAGCGACAAACAGTGTCCACTTCAGACGGCTATCGAATGATACAAACAACGTTAGGTCGGCACGATTTTGAACAAGCCGAATGGATTCGCGATATGTTTTATATTTTCAACAACCGTAGCGCCGAAGAGAATTATTTTGTCCGCAACATTAAAGTTGCCGTTTGGTTCAACGCCAATGATAATATATATATCGACGGCGAGTGGTTCATTGAAAACCATTTGCGGATCGGTGAGCATGCACCGCTGGCGATTGAGGCGTTTAGAGAGGGCTTGAACAGTTAAACAAAGCGGGTTGACCCACCCTTATGTTTTATGATATACTGAAGAAAACAATACACGCAGGAGGAATCTACCATGTCACGTTCGCTATCCAAAATCCTTATCTTAACTTTGCTGCTAACCCTGGCCATACCGCTCTTTTCTGCTTGTGCCGACACCAGCCCATCCGACCTTGCCGAGCGGTTCTGGCAAGACGCATTTGCTGACGGGGACGGCTTTACATCGCACGACTCGGTCACTGATTTCACCGCTTACTGGAACCGCGAGGCAACCGACAATCCGCCGCGCAACATCGGCGATGAGGACGATGTCAGCTTTATGCTCGACAACGGCGACCAGAGCCGCTTTGTCAACATGAGCGACGGTTATGCTTTAACCTTGCCGAACAGCAACTTTGAGGCCGATTTAACATTTAGCGGCATCCGTGTACAGCTGGCAGACGAACATCGCGTAATTACCGTCACACGTGAAACTGATAACCCTTACGACAGAAGCATGGTAGAGACCGAAGACGACAGAGAAGTACCCGTCGGCTCGGAGCACGGCTGGATGACATATTACAATGAGTGGCTGACCCGCTTTATTGCCCACGACGGTTTCATTCGTTCCAACCGCTTGGAGCGCCTACGCCCCGTAGTACAGCACAGCACCGATATTCTTGATGGTTTCCATGTCAGCAAATACGACATCGCCATTCGCGTCCGCAGCGGCGAAGTTCTTGCTGAAATGCCCTACTACAATATCGCTGTCATACGCGAAGAAGGCGAATACATACGCTTTCTGCTGGTTGTACAAAAATCCACACATGATATGACCGACGAGTTTGATGCTATGATTCAATCGGTGCGTGAGTTTGAGCCGCAAGGCACCAGTCAAAGCGACGAAACGCCCATTCCTCTCACTCGCGCCGAATACTGGGACGACGCAACGGCACGATATTTTGAAAAGCTGGTAAATCAAGATCACATCGACTGGGGCTTCTTTACCGACTCTATGCCAGGCGACGGCACACCCCATTGGAATAGTGTGCAGACATCCATGCGCCGCAATCAGGCTGATTTGGAAAACTTACTCGACACTACTTTTACTATTATGCCGACATATACACACATCGGTTTCCACGGCACGCCGGCGCATTTCCCTCTCGAAATGGCGCGTGAATTTGCTGGCGGCGACGGTTTCAATGACCGCCCTGTTCTGCATTTGAGCTATCAGTTTACCACCAGCAATAACCAGCCATCACAGCTATATGGTTACACCCCCATGTTCTCAATACTCAATGGTCAATACGATGAGCAATTCCGCCGTCTGGCGCAAGATATTATCGCTTATGAGTACCCCGTTCTGTTCCGCTTAAATAACGAAATGGACACCGACTGGGTCAGCTACTGCGGCATGGTTACCCTGCTTGACCCCGATATTTTTGTCATGACGTGGGAACGGCTGTATAACATTTTCCGTGAAGAAGGCGCAACAAATGTCATTTGGATTTTCAATCCCAATACACCATCCATTCCTTACAGTCGTTGGGGCTCTTGGATTAGCTACCTGCCAAGTTTTCACACCATGCACATACTGGGCATCACAGCCTACGAAATGGGCAATAATGCCGGCCACTTCCGCTCTTTCGAAACGCTGTATCGCAACGTCTACAACTTAAAAGCACCATGGTTCGGCGACTGGCCATGGTCAATTTCGGAATTCGCAGCGGGCTCCGGCGGTGAAATGCAAATGAACTTTGAACTCGGCCATCACGTCGCGACAACACCGGGACGCAACGAGGGCTTGCAAGCCGACTATGTGGAAGATATGTTCCGCATTTTAAACAACCGCGAAGCCGAAGGCAATGAGTTTGTCCGTCCCATCCGTATCGCCATTTGGTTCAACCGCAACGATTACGAATATGTCGACGGCACGCTCTCTATCATCAATTACCTGCAAATCGGCTCAGATACGCCTATGACGATTGAAGAATTTAGACGCGGCATGAATCCGTAGGGACAGATGCTATAGCCGCCTCTACATTGATGGGAGGATTCCATGATTTTAGACCTGGCCAAACGTGTTAAAGCCTGTGCGCCAACCCTTGGCACATCGCCACAGCAGCAACGCGATGCGGCGTTAACCGCCATTGCCGAATTGCTCATCAGCCAAACCAGTGAATTGCTTATCGCCAATCAAATTGATTTAGACAACGGCACGGCAAATGGACTTTCCCCTGCCCTTCTAGACCGCTTGCGCTTAACGCCGCAACGTGTTGAGAGTATGGCAGACGGCGTGCGCCAACTCATCGCGGCGCACGACCCCATCGGCGGCAGTGACAGCGTAGTGCGCCGGCCCAATGGCTTGCGGGTCGAGACGGTGCGCGTGCCGCTTGGTACAATCGGCATGATTTATGAGTCACGCCCTAACGTCACGATTGACGCAGCTGCGTTGTGCCTCAAGAGTGGCAACTGCGTACTTCTCCGCGGCGGCAAAGAGGCGATTGAGAGCAATAAAGCCTTGTCCGACTTATGCCGCAAGGCGTTGGGATTTGTTGGACTGCCCGCCGACTGCGTGGCTTTAATCACCGATACAACGCGACAATCGGTGACCGATATGGTCGCATTGGAGAATGTGCTGGATGTTGTGATTCCACGCGGTGGTGCCGCGTTGAAAACTCACGTCACACAACACGCGCGCGTGCCGGTCATCGCAGCAGCAGGCGGTGTCGTGCATATCTACGTTGACGCGTCTGCCAAACTCGACAATGCCATTGATATCATCGACAACGCCAAGCGGCAACGCCCGTCAGTCTGCAATGCCGTGGAGACAGTGCTTATACACAAATCGATTGCTACATCGTTTCTGCCTAAACTTGCCAAGAAGTTGCACGATGTAGAGTTACGCGGCGGCCAATGTTGCCAAGATATTCTCGGCAACCGCTGCAAACCTGCAACAGACGAGGATTTTGCCGCCGAACACGGCGATTTGACGCTGACGCTCCGCATTATTGATGACATAGATGTCGCAATCGAGCACATCGCGCAGTATGGCTCAGGGCATACCGAGTGCATTTTAACAAGCGACTTACGCAATGCCGAACAGTTCGCCGAGCAGGTTGACGCCGCCGCCGTCATTGTGAACGCCAGCACGCGGTTTACCGACGGCGAATGCTTTGGGTTGGGTGCCGAAATCGGCATTTCAACGCAAAAGCTGCACGCCCGCGGCCCAATGGGATTGCGGGCCTTGACCACGATAAAGTATGTTATACACGGCGGAGGACAAATTCGCAAGTAAAAATTACATAATTCATGTTAGGAGAGATAACCATGACAAAAAAACTCTTTACCACGCATAATATTGTGCTATGCGGCATCGTCGCTGCCGCTTACTTCGCGCTTGTGGCAATTTTTCAACTGGTGTCATTCGGCCCGTTTCAAGTGCGCGTCGCCGAAATGTTAACGGTTATGCCATTTTTCTTTCCTGTCACGGCATTCGGACTGTTTGTTGGGTGTTTCTTTGCCAATCTGATATTTAGCCCGTTTGGCATTATCGATGCCTTAATCGGCGGCACTGCCAGCTTGGTTGCCGGCTTGATTGTTGCCAACATTCGCATCAAATGGCTTGTTCCGGTTGCACCGATTGTATTAAACGCCTTTGCTGTGCCGATTGTATTCTTAGCTGCCGGTGAAGCGTGGGCGCCATATTTCATCATGGCGGCTTTAGTCGGTGGCGGGCAGGTCCTCGCCTGCGCCGGGTTTGGGTTTCCACTCTTGCTGACACTGGAACGCATCCCCATTGTGAAGCAGTTGAGACATAATCCCGATAAAAAAACCGCCTGACGGCGGTTTTTCAGATTGATTGTTCGCAGGCAGCAGCTCGGCAGCTCTAAATTTTTTCATCAATGTATTTCGCTACATCTGCAACAGTCTTGAATTTACGAATCTGCTCTTCGTCAATGGTGATATTATACTCTTCCTCAATAGAAAACATCAACTCCACCACATCCAACGAGTCGGCGCCTAAATCCTCAGCAATGTCGGTCGTATCTTCAATTTTATCAACATCAATATCAAGCTGCGTCGCCAAAACTTCTTTAACTTTATCCAATGTCGAACTCACGATTTCACCTCCTCAACGATTAAATGATGATACCAGTATATACATTTCCCTTCCATTTGACAAGTCTTTTTTATAATTTTTTTCATCGGAGAGCAATACTATGCAACAGGTCATTCTATGTAAACTAGGCGAAATCGTGCTTAAAGGGCTTAACCGCCGTCAATTTGAACAACAGCTTATCGCCAATACCAAGCGACGCCTCAAACATTTAGGCGAGTTTTCCTATGATTGCCGTCAGTCTTGTTTATACATCACACCACTCGTCGATTGCGACCTTGACGCCGTTATGTTGGTTGTCGGACGTATTTTCGGCATCGTTACCTATGGCCCGGCCATAGGCATAGACAAAGATATGACTGCTTTGCAGCATCGCGCCCCCGATTATTTACGCCAAGCACTTGTCGGCAGAAAAACTTTTAAAGTCGAAGCCAAGCGCGCCGACAAGCGTTTTCCGCTTACTTCGCCGCAAATCGCCGCCGAATTAGGCGGTAGCCTGTTGGAAGCCTTCCCTCACTTAACTGTTGATGTGCATGCACCTGAGGTAACTGTCATGGTCGAAGTGCGCGAGCAATATATATACCTGCACGGCGGCACACATACCGGTGCGGGCGGCTTGCCTGTGGGCAGCAGCGGCAAAGGCACGTTACTCATCAGTGGCGGCATTGACAGTCCCGTTGCCGGCTATCTCATGGCACGGCGCGGACTGGAATTGCACGCCGTGCATTTCGAAAGCTATCCCTATACCTCACAGCAGGCGCTGCAAAAAGTGCATGACTTATGCAGCTTGGTGGCAGGCTATGCGGGTCGCATTATGCTGGATGTGGTGTCGTTTACTGCATTACAAGAGCGGCTGCGCGAAAGGTGCGATGAAGCATACTTCACACTGCTCATGCGGCGATCGATGATGCGCATTGCCGAGCGCTTGGCGCGGCAGAATAAATCGTCTTGCTTAATCACCGGCGAAGCACTCGGGCAGGTTGCCAGTCAAACCATCGGCGCATTGGGTGTGACAAATGACGCGATTACGAGCAACTTCCCCGTCCTGCGCCCTTGCATCGGCATGGACAAAGAGGAAATCATCGCCATTGCGCGCAAAATCAATACTTTTGAAACCTCGATTTTGCCATATGACGACTGCTGCACTATTTTCACGCCCAAGCACCCGCGCACGCGGCCAAATTATGAAGAAGTGCTGACAAATGAGATGAAATCCAATTTGGCAGTGTTAGAAAGTGACATTCAAGTAGAAAGAAGCGTGATAACGTGGCAAATCTAGTCGCCGAAATCATCGCCGTCGGTACGGAATTATTGCTCGGCAATATCGCTAATACCAACGCGCAAGTCATTAGCCAGGGCTTGAGTGAGTTAGGCATCCATGTCTATTTCCATACTGTAGCGGGCGACAACGACAGTCGTTTGCGGCAAGCCCTTGACATTGCTTGCACGCGCAGTGATATCATCATCACGACGGGCGGTTTAGGTCCGACGTATGACGACATAACCAAGCAAACCATCGCCTGTTTCTTCGGCGTTGCGCTCACACCGCACGAAGCAACGCTGCAAAAAATCAAGGATTATTTCACTTATATCAAGTCCGATATGCCGGACTGTAACGCACGGCAGGCCGAATTGCCTGTGGGGTGCACGATTATGGAGAACCATTGGGGCACCGCGCCCGGCTGCATTTTCCAAACCAAAGGCAAACATGCTTTGATGTTGCCAGGCCCACCGCATGAATGTTCCGCTATGTTTCGCACTTGCGCTATGCCATACTTGGAGTCGCTGACGCAAAACTGCATTGTGTCTAAGACCATTAACATCTTTGGCATGGGTGAGTCGGCGCTGGAAGAGCGCTTGCGCGAACGTATGCAAGCGGCCAAAAACCCCACTATTGCACCGTATGCCAAGGAGGGTGAAGTGCAGCTGCGCGTCACGGCTGCTGCGCGTGAGCGCGATGAAGCAGAGCGACTTGTCACGCCTGTGGTTGACGAGCTGTGCGCCGGGCTAAAAGACGTTGTCTACGGCATTGACGCTGACAGTTTAGAAGCAGCGGTATCAGCTCTGTTGCGCAAAAAAGGCTTGACGCTTGCGGCCGCGGAGTCATGTACCGGTGGGCTGCTGGGTGGACGCATAACAGCCTTGCCCGGCGCAAGCCAAGTCTTTAAGGGCGGCATATGTGCTTATACCAATCAAGCCAAAATTGACTTGCTGGGTATTGCCCCACAGTTGTTGGAGGAGTTTGATGCGGTAAGCCAACAAGTCGCTGTTGCCATGGCGGACGGCGCGCGGACGAAATTTAACAGCGATTTTGCCATCGGCATCACCGGTTACGCCCAAGATAACGGCACCGTCTACATTGCGTTGTCCAGTAAGAAGGCCACACACTGCAAACAATTTCAACTCGGCCCAAACCGCAGCCGCGTTCGTACCATGGCCGTCAATCACGCGCTAAATATGTTACGGCTTGACATTGACTAATTCTTCCACTATAATCTTGACAGTCATACATTATATGCGAGGTAACAAATATGCAAAAAGAATTCAAACTCACACAGGAACGGCTAAACGAATTACAACAGGAACTAACTCATTTGCGCACCGTGCGCGAAAAGGAAGTTGCCGACCAAATTAAAGAGGCGTTGGCGTTCGGCGACTTGTCGGAAAACAGCGAATACGATGAGGCAAAAAATGAGCAAGGCAAGCTTTTTTCGCGCATTGCCGAGATTGAAAACATTATCAATCATGCCGTGGTAATTGAAATTGGCGCCGTAGGCGGCGACAGCGTCGCCTTAGGCAGTACGGTCACCGTCGTTGCCCAAGATGATAAATCAATCACACATACGTTTACCATTATGGGCAGCCAAGAAGCCAACCCGATGGAGGGGCGTATCTCTGACGAATCGCCATTCGGCAAAGCCTTACTGGACGCCAAAAAGGGCGATAAAGTTCGCGTTGACGCGCCGGGTGGCAAGCGGATATACGTTGTAAAATCAGTAGAGTAATTGATAACTTAGAGACGAGGATATGGCATGAACACGCCCCCCGAAAACCAAATTTCAGAGCGCGAATTTTTGCAAATTCGTCGCGCCAAGTTGGCGGCGCTGCAGCAGACAGGACAAGACCCGTTTGCCGTAACGGCGTTTGATCGTACGCTCACGACACAGGACATTCGTGAAAATTTTGACATGCTTGAAGGTACGCAAGGCACAATAGCAGGGCGCATTATGTCCATGCGTGACATGGGCAAAGCCTCATTTTGCGATTTGCAAGACGGCAGCGGCCGCCTGCAATTCTATGTCCGTGCCGATGCCTTACCGGATGGACAATATGAAGACATTTACAAAAGGTTTGATATTGGCGACATGATTGGCGTCAGCGGCACAATATTTCGCACCAAACGCGGCGAGATGTCTCTAAAAGCCAACAATGTGGCATTGCTGGCAAAATCGCTCAAACCATTGCCGGAGAAATTTCACGGTTTGACCGACACAGAACTGCGTTATCGCCAACGTTATTTGGACTTGATTATGAATGCCGATGTCAAGCGTACTTTTGAGCTGCGTTCAAAAATTATCAGTGCCATGCGGCGTTGGCTGGACGAACGCGGCTTTTTGGAAGTTGAGACACCGATTCTCAACACTCTTGTCACGGGTGCTACAGCACGCCCATTTTGCACACACCACAATACGTTGGGGTTGGATATGACATTGCGCATCGCGCCGGAACTGCCGCTCAAACGCCTGATTGTTGGCGGGTTTGAGAAGGTATATGAGCTCAATCGCAATTTTCGCAACGAGGGTATGAGTATCAAGCATAATCCCGAGTTTACTATGTTGGAGTTCTATGAGGCATACACCAACTGCGACGGCATGATGGAACGTTGTGAGCAACTAATTACCCATGTGGCACAGGAAGTGCTCGGTACAACTGAAATCGAATATCAAGGCACGCCCATCAGCCTCAAAGCCCCATGGCCGCGGCTGTCGATGATTGATGTTGTCAAGCAATATACAGGCATAGATTTCCTGTCATTTACCGACGACGAAGACGCTCGCACGGCAATGAAATCGCTTGGACTTGCTGTCAAAGGCAACGAGTCGTGGGGTGACGCGCTGTTTGAATGCTTTGACCAACGCGCCGAAGATAAAATTATTCAACCAACCTTTATCACGCGCCACCCTGTTGAAGTATCACCACTTGCCAAACGATGCAACGATGACGCGCGCTTGACTGACCGTTTTGAAATTTTCAGCCTTCTGGGCGAGTTGGGCAACGCTTTCTCTGAATTAAATGACCCCATTGACCAGCGGCAACGTTTTGAGCGGCAAGCGGCGTTAAAAGCCGCAGGTGATGACGAAGCAAATGATTTGGATGAGGACTTCCTCAATGCGTTAGAGTATGGCATGCCACCGACAGGCGGGATTGGGCTGGGCATTGACCGTTGGATTATGCTGCTGACCAACAGCGCCAGCATCCGTGACGTGATTTTATTCCCCACGATGAAACCGATTGCCAAATGAATGTTAAAATCGTAGGGCAAGGCGGACATTTGCCCATAGGCGACGATCGCTCGCCCACACCGCAAAAGCCGCAAGGCAACGGATTGCGATACTGGTTTATCAATGTCTTCTGGTATCATTATAAGATACATTTTATCATCGCTTGTGTGCTGCTGATTGGTGCAACGAGTTTTGTGATAACACTGATACGCAATCGTCCGCCTGACTTTCAGATGGTGATTTTAACCCAAGGCAGCGTTATTTTTCCCGACGCGCCTGAGCTTTCACGACTCCTTTCCAACGAATTAGGTGACCAAAACGGCGATGGCCGAGCCGTTTCTCACGTCCACGTTCTCGGCCTGTCCCGTGCCAACCCTAATTTCTACCAACACACGCAGCAGGCGATGATTTATTTCAATGACCCAAGCATTGTATTATACGTTGTTGACGCCGCGATGCGCGAACAGTTTTCCCGTTTCTTTGAACCTGACAATAACCCGCTTGATGTTAGCCAAACACCGATGTTCCAACGCATTGGACGCAGCGATCAACCGTATTATGTGTTTATGCGTCTGCGAACAGCAGAGAGTGTGGAGAGTAATTATCGGCTGGCGGAACAGGCATTGACGGCAATTCTAAACTATGAGTAACCAATTGATTAGCAGCCGTCACAATCCCATGTACAAGCAACTGCGCAAGCTGTGCGACGACCGCCGTGAACGGCAACGCACCGGCCTGTTCCCTGTGGCGGGAGCAATGCACTTGTTGCAAGAAGCTGTAGCGTGTGGCATAGCAGTGGATAGAGTCGCGGCAACGCCTGAGGTGATGGCGAAATTACAGTCAGGCGACGTATTCGCGACCGCTCGAGGGCAGTTACCTTTACAAATGGCATTTAGCGCTGAATTGATGGCATCCCTTGTGCCTGTCGAATCCACCGCACCGATCTTCTTCACATGTCCCCTACCCTCCCAGCAACTTTCCTCGGATATTTTGCAATCGGGCAAACATTTAGTCCTTGACGGTGTGCAAGACCCCGGCAATGTCGGCACGTTGTTGCGTACAGCGGCGGCATTTGGCTTTTCTTCTGTGGTTACGCTGAGCGGTACGGCCGACATATATAGCCCCAAGGTCGTCCGTGCAACAGCAGGCGCATTGTTCCAGTTGAATGCCTTCACGGTGGCACGTGCTGACTTGCTTGTCATGCTTAACGACATTGATTGCTATGTCGCGGCACATGCCGACAATGCCCTTACACCCTCCCATTTGCAAGGGCGTGATGGTTTGCTCGTCATTGGCAACGAAGGCGCAGGCGTATCGGAAGCACTCCGCAACGCCGCAACTGCTGTTGTGTCAATTCCAATAGGCAGTGACAGCTTAAATGCTGCGGTGGCGGGCGGAATTTTGATGTGGGAAATGCGGAGGTAAGTCATGCATAATGAATTATTATATTGGCTATGGTTTGGCTTGTGTACACCTATGACACACTTTCAAAAGGCTTCGTTATGGAACACGGTTGGCGACATTGAGCGTATTTATCGCGGCGATAGTGACTGGTATGTGCAATATGGTGTGCCGCCAAAGGCACTCAATGCATTAAGTCGTAAGGACACCACTATCGCCACCTCTATTTTAGAGCGCTGTCAACGGCTGCAAATCGACCTCCTGCCCTTCAATGATGCACGTTATCCCGAAAAGCTAAACAACATTCACGACCCGCCCATGCTATTGTACTGTCTTGGCAATTTGCCCAAACCACAGCCGTCGCTTGCCATTGTCGGCGCACGTGAACCCAGCGAAATGGGTAAACTTTATGCCGAAACATTTGCAAGCCAATTGGCAAAAGGCGGCTTGCTCATTGTATCGGGCATGGCAGAGGGCATTGATGCTGCTGCTCATCGCGGCGCGTTGCGGGCAGGCGAACCCACTGTTGCCGTTTTGGGTTGCGGTGTAGATATTCCGTATCCCAAAGGCAACGACACATTATACCGCCAAATTCTTGAAAACGGCGCAATTTTAAGTGAATACCCACCGGGCACAGCTCCCAAGTCCGAACATTTTCCGGCACGTAATCGCATCATCAGTGGCCTGTGCGACGGCGCGCTCATCATTCAGGGGAAATCTAAAAGCGGCGCAGGCATTACGGCCAATCTCGCCTTCAACCAAGGACGAGCCGTATTCGCACTACCCGGACGACACGATGACCCGCTGAGTAAGAAGCCCAATACTCTTATCAAACAGCAAGTTGCCAAATTGGTCGACTGTGCGGACGATATTTTAGAGGATATTCCCGGTGTGGAAAAATTGCCAAAGTCCGCAGGGCATGACAGTTTCGGCACGCTCCATGTCATTAAACGTGATGACCGTACCGACACATTGAAGTCACCGCACCCTACACCCCCAACTTTCGACTTGTCCCAATTCAGTCCACCCGAACGTGAGGTGTTGACATTTATCGCCACCCGTGAGCGCACTATGGAGCAGCTTGCCGCGCATTTTGATATGCCTATCAATGAACTACTGGCACACTTGACCATGCTAGAAACTTACGGCGCGATTGTTGACCGCGGCGGAAAGACGTATCATATAAGTTACAATTAAATTGGAGGAACTATGTCCAAACTAGTCATTGTAGAATCACCTGCTAAGGCAAAAACTATCGGCAAGTATCTCGGCAAAGGTTACATTGTCAAAGCCACGATGGGTCACGTGCGTGACCTACCCAAAAGCAAAATGGGCGTCGACATCGACAACGGCTACGCCATGGAATATAAACCGCTTGAGGGTAAGCAGGAAACTGTCCGTGCATTGGAAAAAGACGCCAAAAAGGCCGACGCTGTCTACCTCGCAACTGACCCGGATCGCGAGGGTGAAGCCATTAGCTGGCATCTCAAAGAGATGCTCAATTTAGACGACGACAAGGCGTTGCGCGTGGTGTTTAATGAAATCACGCCCAAAGTTGTCAAGGCGTCCATAGACAATCCGCGCGCCATCGATATGGATTTGGTTGACGCGCAGCAGGCACGGCGTGTGCTTGACCGCATTGTGGGCTATCAGCTCAGCCCGTTGCTGTGGAAAAAGATTAAATCACGGCTGTCGGCAGGGCGTGTGCAGTCGGTGGCAACGCGGCTTGTCGTTGACCGCGAAGAAGAAATCCGCGCATTTAATCCCGAGGAATACTGGGAAATTTCCGTCGATTTGGAGCGCATCAACGCACAAGGCGCGTTCAAGGCGAAGTTTTACGGCAATGCCGACGGGCGTGTTGATTTGTCCGATGAGGCGTCAACGCAAAACATCGTCAACGACGTGCAAAACGCGCCGTTTAGCGTACACAACTGCAAAAACACTGAGAAAAAGCGTAACCCCGCACCGCCCTTTATTACCTCAACGCTACAACAAGACGCCAGCCGCAAGTTTAACATGACAGCCAAGCGCGTCATGGCAATTGCGCAACAGCTTTACGAAGGCATTGAGCTGACAAACGGCGGACTGACAGGCTTGATTACCTATATGCGTACCGACTCGTTGCGCCTGTCCGATGATGCCGTCGCCGAGGCGCGGGATTATATCAAACAGCGATTCGGCGATGCTTATTTGCCCGCCGCGCCGCGTGTATTTAAGTCGAAAAAGAACGCGCAAGACGCCCACGAAGCCATCCGTCCGTCACAGGCCGACTTGTCACCCGACATGATTCGCGATGACCTTTCTGCCGACCAGTACAAGGTTTACAAACTCATTTGGGCGCGGTTTATGGCGTGTCAGATGTCGCATGCGGTTTACGATACACTGACCATTGATACCATCAGTGCCGGCTGGATTTTCCGTGCCAATCATACGCAAATTAAGTTTGCCGGTTTTACCGCCATTTATGAAGAATCCAATGACGACGACGAAAAAGCCGAAAGCCCCCTGCCCAATTTAACAAAGGGCGAACCACTTTCGTTGCAGACGATTGACCCATCGCAGCACTTTACACAACCGCCCGCACGATACAATGAGGCGACCCTTATTCGCGCCATGGAAGAACGCGGTATTGGGCGACCGTCGACGTATGCACCGACGATTAGCACCATCCAAGACCGCGAGTACGTCTTAAAAGAAGGCAAAGCCTTGCGTCCCACCCCGTTGGGCGAAGTCGTGACAGGCTTTATGAAAGATAAGTTCACCGATGTCATTGACGTGGAATTCTCTGCGCGCATGGAGTCGTTGCTCGATGAAGTCGAGAGCGGCAAGAAGCCGTGGAAACAATTGCTTGATGAGTTTTATGCCACATTCTCCAAGAGCATGGCCGAAGGTGAAGCGTCATTGGCAGAGGGACGGCTGAAAATCCCCGACGAGGAAAGCGACATCGTTTGCGACTTGTGTCAAGGGCCGATGGTTATTAAATCGGGGCGGTTCGGACGGTTTTTGGCGTGTAAAAACTATCCCGAATGCAAGAACACTAAACCGCTTGCCGTCGAAGCACCCGGCACATGCCCAACTTGCGGCGCAAAAATTCTTAAAAAGAAATCAAAAAAAGGCTACGCCTATTATGGTTGCGAAAAAAATCCCGACTGTCCGTTTATGAGCTGGGACGCGCCAACGTCCGAAATTTGCGCCGATTGCGGCAAGTCGCTGTTCAAAAAATCGGGCAAAGGCAACAATAAATCGTTCTGTATCAATGCGGAATGTGTGTCGTTTTTGCCGGAAGACCAGCGCGGCTATTATAAGAAGAAGGCGAAAACCGACGACGGTGAAAAAGACAACGAAGCACCTGACGGCGCGCCGCCCGAGAAAAAGCCTGCGGCAAAAAAGAAAGCCCCTGCTAAGAAGAAACCCGCCGCCAAAAAGCCCGCGGCGAAGGAGAAAGCATGACGACAGTCACCATTATAGGCGCGGGTCTTGCAGGCTGCGAGGCCGCATGGCAACTTGCCGAGCGCAACGTGCAGATCAAACTGCACGAAATGAAACCGCATGCCATGTCGCCCGCGCATCAAAGCCCATATTACGCCGAGCTTGTTTGCTCCAATTCCCTGCGCGGCGACAGTTTAGAGAATGCTGTCGGGCTACTCAAAGAAGAGCTGCGGCGAATGAATTCGCTCATTATTTCATGTGCCGATGTCACGCGTGTACCTGCCGGCGGCGCACTTGCCGTAGATCGCGAAGCATTTGCACGGCTTGTTACCGAGAAGATTCAAACACACGAAAACATTACCATTATCGAGGGCGAAGTTGATACTATCCCCAATGATGGGCGCGTAATCATAGCATCAGGGCCACTCACACAAGGAAAGTTGGCAGACGATATTGCCGCAAAACTCGGCACGCCGCTCTTTTTCTTCGATGCCGCTGCACCGATTGTCACGCTGGAAAGCATTGACATGACACATGCGTTTTGGGGTAGCCGCTACGACAAAGGCACGCCCGATTACGTCAATTGTCCACTCGATAAGTCACAATATCAAGCCTTTGTGCAAGCCTTAGCGACAGCGGAACAAGCGCAACTGCGGGATTTTGAAGATTCGCGGGTGTTCGAGGGCTGTTTGCCTGTCGAGGTACTGGCACGACGGGGTGAAGACGCCTTACGATACGGAGCGTTTAAACCTGTTGGATTAAGTGGTCCGGACGGCGAGAAACATTATGCTGTGTTGCAACTCCGCAAAGATAATGCGGCCGGCGATTTACTCAATTTGGTCGGTTGCCAAACACATTTGACATTCGGTGAACAGAGGCGCGTTTTCGGCATGATTCCCGCGTTGCGCAACGCCGAATATATGCGCTACGGCGTTATGCATCGCAACACATATATTGATTCGCCACGACATTTAGACGCTTGTTTTCGATTGAAAAGCGAGCCGCGTATTGCCTTTGCAGGGCAAATGACAGGCGTAGAGGGCTATGTGGAATCATGCGCAAGTGGGTTGGTAGCGGCATTGGGCATTGAATTCCCAGAGACCACGGCAATCGGCGCATTGGCACATTATATTTCCAATCCCGCTATAGTGAATTTTCAACCAATGAATATCAATTTCGGATTGTTGCCGCCTTTAGAGCAACGAATTAGAGACAAGCGGGAGCGTTATCGCACCATTTCTGAGCGAGCATTGCGTGAATTATATTATGAGGAGTGAGGAATCATGCCGTTTATCGTAGGTATTGCCGGTGGCAGCGCAAGCGGGAAAACTACTTTTTGCCATGCGCTTGCCGAAACTCTTGATGGGTATAATATAAATGTCTTTCATATGGATCACTATTTCAAGGCCGATGAACAGTTGCCACGCGCCAAAGCACCTATTGCGGACAAAGAATATCCCGACCATAATCATCCTGACACCATTGATTTCCCGCGGTTGTTGGATGCAATTTCGCAAACCAAACAAAGTACGGAAATTATTTTAATCGAAGGTGCTCTGGCATTTGCATTTAAGGAGATTTATTCGCAATGTGATTTGAAAATTTATATCGATTGTCAAGTCGATGAGCGGATTGTGCGGCGATTGAAGCGTTATTATTCAGGCGCTTGGGGGAATGTTACAGTTGATGAGATTTTTGGCTATATGTCGGATATTTATCTTGATTTGGTGCGATACAGACATGACGAGTATGTTGAGCCGTCGAAGTGGCGGGCAGATATGATTCTCAATGGTTCGATGCCATCGGAGAAAGCTTTGGAGATGGTGAGAGACTATATTTTGAGCAAAATTGGAGGAGCCGTATGAAACTGATTATTGATGCGATGAGTGGCGACCACGCGCCGTTAGAGATTGTCAAAGGAGCGTTGGAGGCAGACTTTGATGGTCAAATTTTGCTTGTCGGGCGCGAGGTTTCTATTATAGGGGCCTGTGAACAGCTTGACATACAGCAATTCCCGGCCAATATCGAGATTTTCAATGCCGAGCAGGTAGTTGAAATGGAAGATGACGCCGGAGCGGTTATGCGCGAAAAGCCGGATAGTTCAATGGCGGTCGCATTACGTCTGCTTGCCGAAGGGCAGGGCGATGCTGTCATCAGCGCGGGCAATACAGGCGCACTGCTCGCCATGTCAACACTGACAGTCAAGCGTATTCGCGGTATTCGGCGCGCGGCATTGGCACCGATCTTGCCATCTTCAAATGGCGGCGTGCTGTTGCTGGACTGTGGGGCAAATGTCGAGTGTACAGCCGAATACCTCTACCAATTCGCACTCATGGGCTACGCATACGCAAAGAAAACGTTATTGCTCGACAACCCGCGTGTTGGACTGCTCAACATCGGCAGCGAAGAGGGCAAAGGCACGGCCGTGCATCGCGAGGCGTATCAACTGCTCAAACAGGCGCATGAAGCCAATAAAATCAACTTTATTGGCAACGCCGAGGCGCGCGACATGCCGTTCGGCGTGTGTGATGTGCTGATTTCTGACGGGTTCAGCGGTAATATTTTGCTCAAAACGATGGAGGGCGTGGGGCTGTTTTTTGCCAAATCGCTCAAAGACATCATTTATAAAAATGGCAAAACCAAAATTGCCGGCGCATTGCTAAAAAAAGACATGGCAGCATTCAAAAAAATGATGGACTATACTGAAACAGGCGGCGCACCCTTGCTCGGCATTGCCAAGCCCGTTATCAAGGCACACGGCAGCAGCAATGCCAAGGCAATCTGTGGCGCAATCCGGCAGGCGAAAAACTATGCAGCGGGCAATGCCTGTGGCTATATTCAGGAGCAGCTCTCATGACCGGCACAATCAACATCAATTTTGGAGCGCGCATTGGCTACACGTTCCAATCCCCCGCCCTGCTCGAAATGGCGTTAACACACAGCTCACACGCCAACGAACATCGGCGTAGCTCTCAGGGTTCATATGAGCGTTTAGAATTTCTGGGAGACGCTGTGCTGGGAATGTTGACTGCCGAATACTTATATCAAGCCCACCCCACCATGCCGGAGGGCGAGCTGACCAAGCTGCGCTCACAGCTAATTTGCGAACCGAGCCTATGCGCAGTGGCAAAATCACTGGAACTGGGCAAGGTCATCCGCTTAGGCAAAGGTGAGTTGTCAGCGGGCGGGCAAACGCGCCCGTCTGTGCTGGCCGACGTTGTCGAGGCATTGCTAGCGGCCATTTATCTGGACGGCGGTGTGGTGGCGGCACGGGATTTTTATCAGCAGCATATTTGCGATATCGTGGTCAAAGCCAGTGCTTTCAACGATTACAAAACGCAATTACAAGAAATCGTGCAACGACAACAAGGGCGAAAAATCGCTTACTCGCTTGACAGTGAGACGGGACCCGAACACGCTAAAACATTCACCGCATCGGTCGCCATTGACGACATCAAACGCGGCACAGGCAACGGACATAGTCGCAAAGAAGCCGAACAAAAAGCCGCCGAAATGGCGATGGGTGATAAGACATGGTATTAAAACGATTAGAACTGCACGGCTTCAAATCCTTTCCGGACAAGACACTGCTCGATTTCGGCGAGGGCGTGACGGCGGTCGTTGGCCCCAATGGCAGCGGCAAAAGCAATGTTGGCGACGCCGTGCGCTGGGTATTGGGTGAGCAGAATTGCCGCACCTTGCGCTGCGAAAAGAAAATGGATGAACTCATCTTCCACGGCACAGCCAAGCGCAATGCTGTGGGTTTTTGCGAGGCATCTATTGTACTGGACAACACTGCCCGCGGCATTGCTTACGACGGCGACGAAGTCGTCATTACGCGACGGCTGTACCGTTCGGGCGAGAGCGAATATTATATCAACAAAGCCTCGGTACGGCTCAAAGACGTATCCGATTTGTTCCTCGATACCGGATTGGGGCGCGACGGCTACTCCATTATCGGGCAAGGCCGCATCAGCGAAGTCATCAGCGAGCGTTCGGGCGACCGCCGGCGTATATTTGAAGAGGCGGCGGGCATTGCCCGCTATCGCGTGCGCAAAGAGGAGAGCCAGCGCAAATTAAAGCATGCCGACGACAATCTCGTGCGTATTCAAGATAAAATCGACGAACTGCAATGGCAGCTCGACCCGCTTGTCGAACAAGCTGAAGTCGCCAAACGATATTTGCTGGCACGGGATGAGTTGCGGCAGCTTGAAATCAATGTGTGGCTCGAAAATTTGGACAACTTGCGCCGCGACGGTGACAAGGCACGCGCCGAATGCCGCATTGCCGACGAACAATTCATGGCACGCAAGGCCGGCATAGAGGCATTGTATGCCGAATCGACTGGAATTGACGAAACACTGGAAGTCAGCAACATTGCCGCGGAGGAATGTCGCCAACAGTACAACCAAGCGCAAGAACAAGCCGCCGAGACTGAAACCCTCCGCGCTGTCAAACAAACCGAGCGCGAACATCAACAGCAAACCGCACAACGCTTGCACGAAGAATTGCAGACGCACTTAACGCGCGATGAGGATTTAGTGCAGCAAATCGAAGGCGAACAAACCGCCATCGAAACATTGGAACAGTCACGAGCTCTTCTTTCTGAACAAGAAACTCTCTTACGCAGAGAACTCAACGCGTTGCAAGAGAACACCAGCGGCATTGCGTTGGCGTTAGACGACGCACGTTTGACCGAGCAGACAGCCCGGGCAGCGGCAGCAGAGTGCAGTACGCAGTTGGCCGCCGAACAGGCCGCAGTGGCGCAATGGCACGCACAAATCGACAGCATTTCACAAGCACAGACTGAAAACGAGGCAGTTTTAACACAAGCCCGCACCGATTTAGACCAATACAACCAAAAATTACGCGACATCGACGAAACCCTGACGGCACATAAAAACATATTACAAGGCTATGAGTTACGGCGCGAAACACGCGGCAAAAAGTTGGAACAACAACGCGCCGAACTGGAATTGTTGCGCTTAAACGAACGCGAACTGCTGGCACGACGCACGACATTGACAGCCATGGAGCGCGAATACGAGGGGTTTTCCAACTCAGTCAAAACCGTGATGAACAACGCAAAGAACCAGGCATTGCAAGGTATTCACGGCGCAATTGGCGATATTATCACGGTCGAGGACAAATACGCCGCCGCCATTGAAACCACGCTGGGCGGCGCATTACAGAACATTGTCGTTGACAACGAAGATGATGCCAAAGCCGCCATCTCACTACTCAAGGCGCGCAACAGCGGGAGGGCGACTTTCTTGCCCATTACCGCCGTGCGTGGGCGGGAACTCAACGAGCCATCTCTGCAAAGTGCCTCCGGCTTTGTCGGTATCGCCAGCCATCTTGTGCAATACGACAGCCAATACAGCGGCATTATTGCGCAATTGCTGGGTCGCACCGTTGTGGCAGAACACATCGACGCGGCGATTGCGCTGTCGCGGGCGTACAAGCATCAATTTAGAATCGTCACACTTGATGGGCAAATTATCCATGCCGGCGGCAGTATGACGGGCGGCAGTTTGGCAAGAACAACCAATATTCTCTCCCGCCGTAACGAACTTGACCGCATTATTGCCAAACACGATGTCTTAAAAAACGATATTGCGGTCAAAAACGAAGCGTTCCTCGAACTGGATCGTGAGGTCACTGCTGTCAACTACGACTATGAAACATCGCTCGAACAGAGCCGTGTCGCGGAGAACGAGCGGCGTATCGTGCTGTCAGAGGGCGAACACGCCAACCGCCGTGTGACTGAGCTGGAAGCCGCTGCCGTCACGCATATGCGGCAACTGGAAGAGCTGCGTAAATCCATCACCGCTTCGTTACAATTGCAAGACCAACATACCCGCACAGCCGCCAACCACCTGCAACGCGCCGAAGAAGCAAAAGCATTGCAAGACAATCACTTAGCCGGCCAAAACACACTAAGCCAAGAGGGTGAAACATTGACCAACACCCTATCGACACTGCGCGACGAACAATTTAAGGCCGATGCGCAACTCTTAGCGCACCGCAAGAGCATTGCCGACATTGAGTCACTGCGGCAGTCGCTGTCGGGCGACCATGAAACACGCACGGCAAATCAGCTGGCATGTGAGGAATCCGTAGTGCGTCTGGATAGCGAAATCAAACAGTTGGTAACGCAGAAACAGGCACAAGACAATGAGGCAGAAAAACTCAACGTCACTTTACACGAAATCTACGAACGGCGCAACGCCTTAGAGGGCAAGCGCGGCACGGTGGAACGGCAAATCCGCGAGCATAACGACGACATTATCAAACTAGAGCAAGAGAAATCGCGCTTAGAATTGAAACGCGAATCAGCCGAGAGCGAAGAAAAAGCCATCATTGATAAACTTTGGGACAATTACGGCCTAACACGCAGCGCGGCAACGGCGGCACGGACAGACATCGACAGTTTGCCCAAGGCAAATCGCCGCATCGGTGCGTTGCGGCAGGACATTAACGATATGGGTGCTGTCAATGTTGGTGCCATTGAAGAATATGATAGGGTGAAGGAGCGTCACAACTACCTCAGTGAGCAGCGTGACGATGCTGCAGCCGCACAACAAGAGCTTTTGGCCATGATTGAAGAAATTACCGCACAGATGGCCAACATTTTCACGCGGCAATTCGCGCAAATTAACGAACTCTTCGGTGCCACATTCAGCGAAATATTCGGCGGCGGTGCGGCATATTTAGAGCTTGAAGACCCCGAAGATATCCTAAATTGCGGCGTAGAGATCAAGGCACAGCCCCCCGGCAAAAAAATGCGTTCGATTACATTGCTGTCCGGCGGAGAGAAGTCTTTGGTTGCCATCGCGTTATATTTTTCGCTCTTCAAAGTGCGCCCCGCGCCCTTTTGTCTGCTCGATGAAATTGACCATGAGCTTGACGACGTCAATGTCACGCGCTTTGCCGCTTATTTGGACAAAATGGCACGAAACACACAGTGTATCGTCATCACCCACCGCCGCGGCACAATGGAGGCCGCTAACAAACTCTACGGCGTGACAACTGTCGAAGAAGGCATTTCTAAAATTATCACGCTGACGCTTGATGATGCCGAAGGTGTTTAACGCTTTACAACAAAAAGACGACTGAAGGGAGCAACTCATGAACCGACGCACCATCATCGTTTCGTTGCTCATCGCTGCGGGCATGGCGGTCTTGATTGCCTTCATGGTCAACGACCTGTTGCCATTGATCCGCGCTTTTCTCGACAACGACACCGATATTGCCGCTCACATCGAAACCTATGGTGCACGCGGCGTGCCGATGCTCATTGCGTTGCAAATACTTCAAATCATCCTGCCCATCATCCCCGCGGCCAGCATCGCAGCATTGAGCGGCTTGCTGTATGGCGTGTGGCAGGGCGCAGTCATCAACATGACAGGGCGCATTTTGGGCAACATGATCATGTTCGTCGCTTGGCGCAAAATGCGGAATCTCATGGCTCGTATCTGGCCGCAAAACGAAGAGAAACAAGGCTTCCTCACCCGCATTATGGCAAAAGTGAACAACCCCGGCATTGCGGCAACACTGATTATCTTCATGCCGGGCATCCCTTACAGCCTTACGCCCTATATGTTCGCCAAGACGAAAATGCCGCTGACACAATACCTCGCGGCCGTTATTATCGGCAACTTGCCGTGGGCGTTTTTGTACGCCTATTTGGGTGACAGCGTGGCGGACGGCAATTATACCACGGCGTTGATCTTGCTGGGCATTGTGGCGGCCGTCGTCATCGCAGCAGTTGCCGTGCGGCGCAAGCTGAGACGCAAACCCAAAGAAACGTTTACATTGTAGGAGGCACATCACCATGGGATTTTTTGACAAATTGAAAACGCACTTTTCCGAAGTTTTCACACGGAGCAAGCTCGACGAAGATTTCTATGACGAACTTGAAGAGGCACTTATTACCGCCGACATCGGCGTGGAGCTTGCCGGCGAACTGGTCGAACAGCTGCATAATAAAATCAAGCTGGACAAGCTCTCTGAGCCCGAGCAAGCCAAAGAGGCACTGCGCGAACTGTTGATTAAGCGCATGTGTAGGGGCGAACATTGTTCGCCCGCAGAAAGCAGCCCGTTAATCGTTCTTGTCATCGGCGTCAACGGCGTGGGCAAGACCACCACACTGGGCAAGTTGGCGCACCACTACCAAGCACAAGGCAAACACGTCCTGCTGGCGGCAGGCGACACATTCCGCGCTGCGGCAGCCGACCAATTGGAAATTTGGAGCAAGCGTGCCAACGTAGATATTGTCAGGCAAAGCGAGGGCGCAGACCCCGCTGCCGTGGTATTTGACGCACTCAATGCCGCCCGTGCGCGCGACGTCGACGTCATTCTCATCGACACAGCGGGACGACTGCACACCAAGAGCAATCTCATGCAAGAACTGGCAAAAATCGGGCGCGTCATCGACCGCGAAATGCCCGATGCATCACGCGAATGCTTGCTTGTCCTCGATGCCACAACAGGGCAAAATGGACTTATGCAAGCCGCTGAATTTACGCAATCCATTGCCTTAACAGGGCTGGTGCTGACCAAAATGGACGGTACAGCAAAAGGCGGCGTAGCCTTCGCCGTCGGCGAAACATTGGACGTACCCGTCAAATGGGTCGGTGTGGGCGAGCAGATGGGCGATTTAATGCCGTTTGACGCTGAGGCGTTTGTGAGGGAGATAATTTGATTGCGCATTCGCACAATGGAAAATCACCCGTCTGGCTTACGCCAGCCACCCTCTTTTGCGAAAGAAGGCAAAGCGAGAACGCGGCCAAGCCCTACCCTCTTTGTAAAGAGGGTGTCCCCGCAGAGACGGGTGATTTTCCCGCGCCCGTGGCGCGATTATTACAGGAGGAAAATATGCAACTAATCATCGCCAGCAACAACGCCAAAAAAGCCGCCGAATTACACGCCTTGCTGGATGGAAAATTCGAGCTGTTGACATTACAGCAGGCCGGCATATATAATGTACCCGAAGAAACAGGCACGACGTTCCGCGAAAATGCGTTGATTAAAGCCAACGCCGCGCATATTCGGACGGGAATGCCTGTAGTGGCAGACGATTCGGGGTTGTGTGTCGACGCGTTGGGCGGTGCGCCGGGCGTTTATTCGGCGGAGTATGGCTCGCCCCAAGCTGTCACCGATACCGACCGCAACGCCCTGCTTCTCAAAAATATGAACAACAAAGATAACCGCACTTGCCACTTTGTCAGTTGCCTCTGTTTGCTGCTGCCAAACAAGCCGCCTATCTACTTCGAGGGCTACTGCCACGGCGAACTGCTGCACAATCCACGCGGCAACGGCGGTTTCGGCTACGACCCGCTCGTGTATTTGCCTGCATACAAAAAAACAATGGCGGAACTGCCGTCGGAAGTTAAAAATGCCATCAGCCATCGCGGGCAGGCAATGGTGAAATTGAAAGAATATCTATTGTAGAGGCGGATTCCATAGCCACTCATTGAAAGCACACAATATTCTTGGGCTGGTATGAAATCCGCCCTACAAGGAGAACAAAATCATGCTAAACAGCAAACAACGCGCCCAATTACGCGCTATGGCAAACAGCTTAGACAGCATCATTCATGTCGGCAAAACAGGCTTAACCGACAATATCACTGTACAGCTTGACGGCGTATTGGCGACGCGTGAGCTCATCAAAGGCACAGTGTTAGAAACATCTCCGCTGACGGCAAAAGAAGCCGCCAATGCCCTGGCAGAAAAGACAAAGGCCGATGTCGTGCAAGTCATCGGGCGACGGTTTGTCCTGTATCGCCGCAATAACGAGAAACCCACCATCGAGCTATGCGAATAGTATTATACGGCGGCGCATTTAATCCACCACACGCAGGTCATCGCGCGGCACTGCAATCCTTTTCGCGAGCCTTACACCCCGACTTACTGCTCGTTATGCCGACAGGCCAGTCAACACATAAGCCCATGCCGGAATGTTCGCCAACACCAACACAGCGTTTAAAACTTTGCAACATCATGTTCGGCAACATTCAAAACATAGAAATCTCCACCGATGAAATGGCACAAAACGGTGCAAACTACACCGTTGACACTGTGCAGCGGTTACAAGCGCGCTACCCAAACGCGCAAATCACTGTGGCGCTGGGCGGCGATATGTTGTTGGCTCTACACCAATGGTATGATGTAAAGTTATTATGTCAACTTGTCGATTTTGCTGTATTGTCTCGTGAAGAGAACATCAACCGCGATGACATCGCGCTTCAACGACAAGCGACGTATATGCAGGCAACGTATCAGGCAAAGATAACACTCGTGCCGCATGACCCTATTGAGGCGGGTTCATATGCATTGCGCCAACAGCTTATGCGTGGTGAAGACAGTCCTTTATTGTCCCCCGTGATGACATATATCGACACCCACAATTTATACCGGCACCCGTCCAAGCGCCTCTCCATTGCCAAAATTGAGCAGCTCGTGCGCGAAATCTTATCGCCGAAACGCTGGCAGCACAGCCTTGGAACTGCCGAAACAGCAGCGGACTTAGCGCGTTGCCACGGCGTGAATGAAGACGACGCCTACCGCGCCGGACTGTGGCACGATTTCACCAAAGAAGAAAATTTGCAAAAACAGTTGCAAATTTGTCATAGCTATGGTATTATGTCAAGTGTTGACGAAAATTTGAACTTGTTGCACAGCTATTCGTCCGCATGCTTGGCATTTGATGTCTACGGTGAAAGCCGTGCCGTAGCAATGGCGATTGCGGCACATGTCTGCGGGCAAATTGGCATGAGCCAATTGGCAAAATGTGCTTATCTCGCCGATAAGACAGAGCCAGGGCGCAACTACCCTGAAGTAACGGCGTTGCGTGACTTGTCACGCCATGACTTAGACGCCGCAATGGTTGCCACGTTAGAGCAAATTATGCAATGGCACTTCAAACGCGGTGGTATTGTGTATCCGCAAAGTATCACAACACGTAACTTTTTGTTGAATCAGTGATTTCGAGGTTGAATTTTCTGCCTGTTTCTGTTATACTGCAACGTGGACTTTGTCTTAAGCATGGAGGAAATGCATGAAAAAAGGGCTTTACCTAAACGATAACGCCAACGAGTCGCCAAGAAATCAATTGCGACGCGCAGAGAAGTCACTCCCTCCCCCCATGTCTCAGCGTGCGCAAGGCAAACGCACGCTCATTCAACTTGGTATAATGGGATTTCTTGTTGCGCTAATGGTTGGCAGTTTGTTCATGCCGGCATTTGTTGGCTCGCTTGCTTTCGACGAAACGCAAATCCAAGCCACGCCGCGTCCGACCCCGTCTTTCACTAACGATGAGGAACATGATGACACATTCCTTGATTTTGACAACGAAGACTTTGGTTTGGGTAACGAAGATTCGCTTGGCATGGGTCAAGTGTCAGCCGACGTCGATGAGAATCCGATAGGCGAGTCAGCGGTTGACGCAGCAGATGTTGATACGTCTGGCGAATATGCCTCCGGCGAAGACCCGGCCGATGAAAATACAGTTCTGACCCCTTTCGAAAACGACCCGTACGGCGAACTTCTTGTTCTTTTTGATACGCAGCAACCACTGTTGTTCTACCTCCACGCCGCCGAGACATTTTCAAGCGATGAAGATGCCGTGTTGCATGAGGCGCGAGGACCGTTGGTTGCCTTGCTGTTACTTTTCGCGCTATTATATATTATTCTGATTTCCGGATTCTTATATCTAGTAATTGGTGGCCGCTACGCCATAATTGGACGCCTTGCCATGGTTATCTCGGCAATTGTGTTGGCGATTGTACACTTTCTGCTGTTTGTCGGCATCGCCAGCCGAGTTGACGGGTTGTTCCCATTGGCTAATTTACTTTCGGTATTGACGGCCATCGGTTTGCTTGTGATGTGCTTTATTGTGCGCGTGCCGCGGCGGAGATTTCCTCGTGCCACAGCTGCTTTTATTGCCATTCTGCTGTTTGTGCCGACATTACCTGCCGTTGGTTCGGTGATGGCGTGGAACGCCACGGTCAACAACGGCATCCGCGCACCGGAAGGGCCAGGGCCGGATATAGGCAACTGGATACCGCCCGAGGACGAAGCACAAAATCTCATTCCCGTTTCGGAAAACCGCGATGGTGTATTTACTTTTGTCATTGTTGGTACAGACTGGGGTGATCCATTGACCGATACCATACTTGTTGCCACATTTGATACCAATGAGAACACGCTGAATGTGTTAAGTGTGCCACGTGATACGCAAATCGCACGCCCCAACGGCAGTTTGCGCAAAATCAATGAAGCCTATTTAATCGGGCTCGGCAACGACCACAATGTCCACAACGGCTTTATGCAATTGCGTATGGACTTGCAGCGCACCATCGGCATCGCACCGCAATATTACTTTGTTGTCAGCCTTAACGCTTTCAAACAGCTGATTGACGCCTTTGGCGGCGTGTATTTCGATGTACCACAAAATATGCGTTGGACAGACAGTTCACAAGACCTCTTTATCAACTTGCAACGCGGCTACCAACATTTGGACGGTTATCACGCCCTGCACTTGGTGCGCTTCCGTTCCTATCAAACCGGCGATAAGCGGCGTATGGAGGTTACGCAAGAATTCCTTGCGGCACTTTTCGAGCAAGCTACTGAAGACATTAACTTAAACACAATCACCAGTTCCATTGTCATTGCCGAACAGAATACGTACACCAATCTACGGCAAAATGAGCTGTTTTGGTTTGCCGAGCGGATTGCGCGCTTAGATGGCAATGACATTAATTTCCATATGATGCCGGGTGACTATTTCGCTTGGTATCGCCATGTTTCATATGTCATTGTCGATGCCGCAAACCGCCAAGAACTCATTGACATCGTCAACACCTATATGAATCCGACTGATGTGGAGGTTACGGCCGCCGATTTGGATTTATCGACGAGAAAAGACGACACCAATCCTTGGTACAGTAGAAATAGATAGTAGGAGAACAACGACATTGATGACACCATATGAAATTGCGCAAAAGCTCTTTGCCATTGCCGAGGACCGCAAAGCAAAGGATGTGCGTTTGCTGGAAATCACCGATTTGACGGTACTTGCCGATTATTTTTTGATTTGCACTGCCAACTCGACAACACATATCAAGACAATGGCCGACGAAATGGCATTGCGCCTTAAAGAACTTGGCGAACCTGCACGCAACATTGAAGGACACGGCAAAAATGTCTGGTTACTGCTTGATTTCGGCTGTGTTGTGGTGCATCTGTTTCTGCCTGAAGCACGGGAGTTTTATAGCTTGGATCGCGTGTGGGCAGATGCGAAGTTAGTGAGTCATTAATAATTAGGGAGAATTTCTCATGTCAGCATACACACCAAATGCCATTGAGTCTAAGTGGTTCAAGGCATGGCAAAATCACAGAATATTTGAAGCGCAGACAGGCTCGAGCAAAGAGAAACTCTACTTGCTCGTTGAGTTTCCCTACCCTTCGGCGCAAGGCTTGCACGTCGGTCATCCTCGCCCATATACAGCGTTGGATATTGTGGCGCGCATGCGACGTATGCAGGGCTATAACGTCCTGTTCCCAATGGGGTGGGATGCTTTTGGTTTGCCAACTGAGAATTTTGCTATAAAAAACAAGGTGCCTCCCGCCGACATCACGGCGCAAAATATTATCAACTTCCGTCGCCAATGTGATATGATGGGCTTTTCGTTCGATTGGTCGCGGGAAGTTTCAACGACAGACCCGTCTTATTATAAATGGACGCAGTGGATTTTTCTGCAAATGTTCAAACACGGACTGGCGTATAAAACAGAAATGCCGGTTAACTGGTGCATGTCGTGCAAATGTGTATTGGCAAATGAAGAAGTTATTGATGGTGCTTGTGAGCGCTGCGGCGCAGAGGTCGAGCGCCGACAAAAGAGCCAATGGATGTTGAAAATTACTGCCTATGCTCAGCGGCTGATTGATGATTTGAACAACGTCGATTATCCCGAGCGCGTCAAAGCACAGCAATGCAATTGGATTGGTCGCAGCGAAGGGACACAAGTGTCGTTTTTGGCCTCTGCGGAGGCAGGACGAGAGTTGGAATATTTGCAAATTTTCACCACCCGCCCCGATACACTGTTCGGTGCGACCTATATGGTCATTGCGCCGGAGCATCCGTTTGTTGAAAATAACAAAGCTGCTATCGAAAACTACGCTGAAGCTGAAGCATATCGCATCCAAGCGGCGAAAAAGTCCGATTTTGAACGCACCGAACTACAAAAAGAGAAATCGGGTGTGCGCCTGCAAGGTGTACATGCCGTCAATCCCGTCAACGGAGCTGAAATTCCGATTTTTATCAGTGATTACGTACTGGCCAGCTACGGCACAGGTGCCATTATGGCTGTTCCGGGGCATGATGAACGCGACTGGGAATTTGCTAAAACGTTCAATTTGTCGATTGTTGAGGTTATTTCCGGCGGCAATGTCCAGGAAGGAGCATATACTGGCGACGGCGTATTGGTCAACTCTGATTTCCTCAACGGCTTATCTGTCGCCGAAGCCAAGCAAAAAGCCACACAATGGTTGCAAGACAAAGATTTAGGCGAATCGAAAGTCAATTTTAAGTTGCGCGACTGGGTCTTTGCACGTCAACGCTATTGGGGCGAACCCATACCGATTGTTCATTGTCCAACGTGCGGTATAGTACCGTTGCCGGAAGATCAATTACCGTTGGTTTTGCCCGAAGTGCAATCCTACGAGCCAACCGATACGGGCGAATCCCCGCTGTCAGCGTTGCGTGAATGGGTGGAAATTTCCTGCCCTGCTTGCGGCGAACCCGCTGAACGCGAAACCGACACAATGCCGCAATGGGCGGGTTCATCGTGGTATTTTCTGCGCTACTGCGACCCGCATAATGATAAGGCTTTGGCCTCCCAAAAATCGTTGAGCTACTGGACACCGGTGGACTGGTACAACGGTGGCATGGAACATACCACCTTGCACTTGCTGTATTCGCGGTTTTGGCATAAGTTTTTGTACGATATTGGCATTGCACCAACTGTCGAGCCTTACGCCAAACGTACCAGCCACGGCATGATTTTAGCCGAGGACGGCGAAAAAATGAGCAAGTCACGTGGGAATGTTGTCAGCCCCGATGACGTTGTGGCCCAGCATGGCGCGGACACGTTGCGGCTATACATCATGTTCATCGGCGATTTTGAGAAAGCTGCATGCTGGTCGAGCCAAGCCATTAAGGGTTGCCGGCGATTCTTAGATCGCGTATGGGCGTTACAAGAGCGTGTTGTTACCGGCGATAATTATACGGCAACATTAGAAAGCGTCATTCACAAGGCAATCAAGAAAATCACACATGACGTATTGGAATTGAAGTACAACACGGCAATTGCGACCTTAATGGCATTATGCAATGATATGTACAAGCAAAAGTCAGTCACCCAGGCGGAGTTTGATGCCTTGCTGACTTTACTACACCCTTTTGCGCCGCATATTACCGAGGAACTATGGACATTGAGCGGCAACGATACTTTGCTGGCACAGCAATCTTGGCCAACGTATGATGAAGCAAAAACTGCAGATGCCACAGTAACTATCGCCGTGCAAGTCAACGGCAAAATGCGCGGTACGGTGACTTTACCGGCAAATGTACCACAAGAAGATGCCGTCGCTGCAGCAATGGCTTTAGATAAAGCTATTGCACACTTTAGTGGACGTAATCCCCCAAAAATCATTTATGTGCCGAATAAGATTGTTAATTTGATTGGATGATTTTGCTTTGTGGGCGGCCCCCCGCCCCTGCTCACTAGTTTCTCCCGCCAACTAAATACATGTGCGTCCGTAGCTCAGCTGGATAGAGTGTCAGACTCCGACTCTGAAAGTCGCAGGTTCAAATCCTGTCGGGCGCACCAATATGAGTGGCGGTATGGGATTTGAGATGTAAATTGCATCTCAAATCCCATACCGCCACTTATTTTTGATACTAAGGCATAAATTGCTTATTTTCTGCTGCGTTTTTCTTCCAGCGGATACCATATTTCCATTAAGGAATCCGGGTTATCTGCACCAAAAAACTTTTCTTTGTAATATTCGAGTTGACATTTCGAGCCATCATATTTACGCCATTTGTATTTTTCGTTGTTGGCTACCCAGTCTTGCACGTCTTTATCGCCAGACACCCACCACTTTGCAGGGCTGACTTCAAATATTGCCCATTCACATGAGGGAAATTCGATTGTAACAAAGTCACTGTCGTCAATTACACTATCTGTTTCAAATCCATAGAAAAATTGCCTTTCCTTTGGCATATTCCATAAATAGACACGACAATCGTATTTATCGGCTTTTTCAAAGGGGTTCTTTTCGTAATGTTCCTCAAAATGCTTACAGCACTCATGTTGATTCTTTACAGTTCCAAACATTCCGGTAATGTGCCGTTTATCCATTTTAACAATTTTCGGTTGCATAATATCTCCCCCTCGTTGTGTTTGCAAAAAATAAAATTTCATTATTGCTTGATACACCATCGGCGTAGTCGGTTGTGCTTACTCGCTACACAACACGGCACGATATTTATCTGCGTATAAAAGTTACAATGTGTCCTTGGGGTTGTATTGTCAAGGACTGTTTTTCGGGCATGGAAATACCCCATAGGGTAAAAGCGTGAAAAGCCTTGCCCTATGGGGTTTTGCGAAGATAATTTCAATTTTTACGGTATGGGTCTGCGGTTAGCCGTTAGCGGTGGAAATGCTTATTCGGTGCATTATTTACACGGCGGTAACGACATGAAAAACTCATGTTGTTCGGCGACAATTTTTTTGAAATCATCGAAATCAATCACATCAATATTTGAGAAACATATCAGATTTGAAGTGCATTTGTAAATCTCTCTGCCATCTTTTGATATGTAGTTGTATTTTACCGAACCACAAGTGGTGCAATCGTTATCGCATTTTTTCATCGACAAATCGTACCATTTGCCGGCATCTTCAAAAGGCATATCGCATTCAGCCAAAAGTGAGTTAATGCACCATGCCGGAACGCTTTTGCAAGCATAGAACTTGAAGGCAAATTCGATATTGCTGTCGTAAATCCTAATTCTTGCAATCTTTTTTCCACTGTGAACGAAATAAAGAGAAAAGCCTTTATTATTCAGCTTTTGCGGCAAATAGCCCAACGAAAACAAATATTCTACCATTTGTTTATAGATAGGTTTTTCATTTTCAATCATTGGATATAGCTTTTCCGTTAAAGATTGTTGTAATTTTGTCACTGTATATCTTACTCTATTTCCAAGCAATACTTCGATGATATATTACTGAGCATTATATCATCGAAGTATTGTTTTGATACGCCATCGGCGTGGTTGATTGTGCTTATTTTGGACGTTACTTACATTTCTTAATCGGAATAAAAATCGTAATAGAGAGAGGGCTGTCCACTAATCCAAATACGTCGCCTTCATGTAATTCAAGTCCCGGAAAGTCGTGCCTGTCGTGGTCAATCTGCCAATCTGAATTAATATCTCCAAATTCATTCCGTATTTGCCCGTATACATCGGGAATATCCAAACCAACAGCCGAAAGCGATGCGTATAAACCACCGGGAAGTTTCAATTCGTACAAATAATCGGGAATAGTTACATTTTCAGGTATTGAAACGCAGAAATCATAGGCTTCTCCCGGTCCCTTGTCCGTAGGCAGTGCCTGTGAATTAAATCCAAAGAACCTTGCCGTACCCAACAGGTTATTCTCTTTTATCCAAGGTAAGGTCGGACCGGGGTCTTCCGGCTCAATGCCAAAGTTGTGGTACGCAGCTGTCCTCATCGGCGGAAGTGTAGTGATGATAATATTCCTTGCCGCTGTTGTTGCTAATGTTTCGTTTGCATGATTTAGGTTTTCCATGGTTTTTATCTCCTTAACATTTCTTTGAGTCAAGGAAAGGGATTTTGCCAAGTCCATCATGGTTTTGTCGGTCAGCAGGTTAAAATTTAGTCGCACATCAGCGAATTCCGAGAGTTTGGCAGCAAAAATTTCAAGTAATGATTTGATAGTTTCCAATGCAGTAATTTCACCATCCAATGCCTTGATATTTTCATTAAAAATTTCGGTTACCGTTGCTGCATTTGGGTTATTCAGAATGACGGCAATTTGCTTAATGGGGATTTGCAGTTTGCGTAGAATTACTATTTGATGTAAGCGCATTATATTTTCGTTGTCATAAACTCTATATGAATAATCCTCCTTTCGTAGGCTTTTGACAAGACCGCTTTGCTCGTAATACCGTAGCATCCGCGCCGAGATACCAAGCGTTTTTGTAACCTGACTGACTGTTTGAAGTTCCATAATTTCGGCGTTCCTTTCCTGTTCTCAATACCGAGCATAAACTACGACATCGTGTTCGAGTCAAGCCTTTTCTAAAAAAAATTTTAATAAAAAATCCGCATTCGGATTTTAACCACGAACACGGGATAATATAAACTACCGACCCTGCCGTGGGCAAGGTGGCATGATGTAGATAATGTTTCTACCCACGGCATGAGTATACCACACAACCGCCCCCAAAAGCAAGCCTTTTCGATGGGGTAACTTTTTGTTACCCCATCGCTTGCCATGCCTACCGCTCCATACCAATATCGCGCTGTTTCGCCCTTGGCTCTTTGGGCATTAAATCCTCCACCGCTCGCTTGATTTTGTGAACATAGTTTGTATCGACTTTGAGTTTTTTGTATTGCTGATTGAATGTCGCTTTTTCGGCAAGCAATTTTTCGCTCGACTGTTGTCCCATACATGCCGTTAGTCACAGTTATTCTGGCTGGTAAAGCATTGATTTACTAAGGTTTTGCGCAAGTCCCCTAATAACACTCACTTTCATTTCATTCTGATTTTTCTTTTTTAGAAGAAAGACACTTGCACAATGGTGAAAATGCTGATATAATATTTCTAATTATAAAAAAACTGGGAGGTACACTATGAAAACGAAACGCGTATTGGCACTCACTCTCTGCTTGGTTATGCTGCTGGGAATGCTCGGCATGACAAGCATCGCTGACGACAGCTACGTCTGCGAATGCACCGTTCCCACGGCGGGGGACACTCCTAACTCATGGGCGCGCGATGACATGATACGCGCGCATTGTGCCGGCATTATCGGTGCCGCACTGCCCGACGGCGTGTATTTCCGTCAAGGTGCGCCGCGCTGGTATATCGCTGAATTGTTAGCCGATTACATGGTAGTATATACGGATACGACAGACATTTGGGATGTCGTGGCAATTTGGTTGGATGGCGCTGTTATGGATCCGATAGAACCCTTCCCTGACGTCCCTGAAACACATCCACAGTTCCGCGCAATTATGGCACTGGCGACAATGGGCATTCTGCAAGGCGGCGAGGTTGATGGTGTGCATGGCTTCCATCCTAACCGCACACTAACACGTGCCGAGGCGGCCGTCGGCTTATCGCGTATGATGACGGCTTTAGTCTACACTGTTCCCGGCTTCGTGACATTGGAAAATGTCTTTGCTGACTGGGGCATCCCCTCAGCAGAAGGCGGCATTCAGTCTTGGGCGCTTAATGCTGTGGCGTTCTTGTACTCTCATAATGTAATGGGTAACACAACCAGTGAAGAAAACCTTATTCCAGATGGCGAGGGTTGGTATACAAATTACATGTTCAACCCCAATCTCGGCTTTGACACGCAGCAACTGATTACCGGCATGGTGCGCATGTTGTTGGATGTGGAATGGCGCGAACCGCCAAATTGCACTTGCAATCCCGTCAGCATCTTTAATATATTCCGCTTGACAACCGATGGCTGGGACTCTCGCGAGGGCGGCGGCGGCAATATCGGCATGATTATCAATGAAGATGGCGTTTATACCGTCACAAATGTCGGCGGTGGTTGGCCGAGCGCAGCTTACACGCTCGATGAAATCCTTGCGCTGCCCCGTGACGACTGGGAGAACATTTCGTTGTATTATGACTTTACCGTTGCCGGCGCAACAAATATCCTTCTCGCTGGTGCTGACAACTATTCGCTGAGCTACTTTTTCTCGGGAGGCACCATTGGCACTGCCGATGACGACTTGCCCGCCGGCCATTATCGTGGCGTTGTTACGTTAGCCGAACTCTTCAACTATACCCGTGTCGGCATGGTGCTGACGCCAGTGTCCGGTGATGTCTTTACACTGAGTGATATTCGTATCTTCGCCATCGGCGGCCATGTGTCATTCAACGCATTCCAACTTGTCCAACGGCAAGCTGGCTGCAACTGTGACAGCTGCGACTGCTTGCCTACCCTGCCGCCGCTGAACATGGGGCGTACATACGAACGCATAGAAAATGCGGACGGCAGTGTTACGGTGACGGCAACATTCCACAACTGGGCAAACACTGAGGGCAGCGTCACAACGCGCATAGGCATTTTAGGCGACGGCACGTTAATTGACGGGCAAGATGAGGTCACCTTGATTGTTGCGCCCGAAGGGTACGCGACAGCGGCATGGACAGTGGAAGCCAACAACGGCAGCGCGCGTTTGATTGTGTCATCAAGCTCCAACGGCAGAGCGTGGGTTGATGATCGTGTCGGCCGCGTCAACAATCCCAATGGCACAGGCTGGGTTGCCGGTGACATTCATGTACATTCACGCTTCTCCGACGGTTCGGGCTGGATGGATGAGAACTTTACTGCTGCTGCACGAAATGGCATGGACTTCATCAACATTGCCGATCACAATAATTCTGCAGGCTGGTCAACAGCACAAACCGCAGCAGCTGAGCATAACATGATACCCATTCAAGGCAATGAAATGGGAAGTTTCCGCGGTCATGCGATATTTATGGGCGTGGATCGCAATCTAAATTATGAAACGGCCGCGGGCGGAAGCACCCGTGATGCGATTGCTTTGATGAAAGAGCATACCAACGGTCAAGGGCTGGCATTCGCGGCACATCCATATGACGGCACAGGGCATCCAAACCCGTGGGGCGTTTACGGCTATTGGGATTCCGATATCGACGGCATTGAAGTGTGGAACGGCTGGTACGCAGGCAATCATTGGGCAAACGTTCGTGCCCGCCAAACATGGGATAACCTAAATAATCAAGGCCGTCGCTTGACCGGCGTTGCCACGACAGACGCACATTTCGCCGAACATTGGGGCTTGGTATACACTGTAGCATACGTGCAAGAGCAAACGGCAGAAGGTATTTTAGATGCATTCCGTCAAGGCAATATGTTCGGCACGAACGGGCCTGTCATCAGCCTCTATGCCAACGAATATATGATGGGCGATGACACCAGGGAAATCATGCCTGAGGGCGAATATTTTACTGTCAATCTAAGCGGTTACTACATCAACGACTTGGCGCGTGTGCTGTTGATTAAAAACGGCGAAATTATTGAAGAATTTGATTTAGGCGGCGCACGTGAATTTGATGAAGAGGTAGAAATTTTCGTATATCCCGGCGACTTCATTCGCATGGAAGTTGAAGGTGTTGAAACCCTCTTACGTACACACACCGCAGGCAGTCACGCGCAATTCGCATATGCCATCTCAGCACCGTTTGCCTTCTCAAACCCGATTTTCTTTGGCGGCGAACGAAAAGGCAACGGCAATGGTAACGGCGGTGATGATATCCCATATGCCGACAGACTATTGTTGAATGTAGACTTTGCCGACGGCGAGGCAGCCGACAATTCCCCTATAGGCCGGGCGCTTGTTAACAACACGCATAACAGCAACGTCATTTGGGATGCAACGTTGGAGCAATACATCGGCGTTATCGGCGGCAATGCAGGAAATGCGTGGGCTGCACAACTAACTGAAGCTGAATGGACTAGCATTTCAAGCGGTGTGACGTTAGAAGTATCATTTAGAATGGACAGCCCTGTTGGTGCTGATTGGAGGGGCGTGTTCGGCAGTCAGCACGGCGCGGGTCTGGGGCTGTGGATATGGGACACGCATAATCCGGCATATATAACGGCTACCGTATCCGCCCCCGGTTGGCAAAATATTTATACCGGCGGCGTAGCAGTCGGGAATTGGGTTCATGCCGTAATGACATTTAATGGCAGCAGCCTGCAGTTGTACGTGAATGGCGTGTTTATCACGGCCGCCAATACCGGCGCGCTCTATATACCGGACGCCTCTACAAATTACCTTGTCATTGGCGGTGACACCGACGGTGAAGGCGGGATTCGATTCCCGTTTGACGGCGCTATCGGCGTGGCTCGCATGTGGGACACGGTGTTGACATCTTCACAAATCGCGACGTTGGCAAACCTCTCCGGCGTAGGATAAGCGCATAATAAGCACAATCAGGCGGCGAGCGTTTAAGCTTGTCGTCTGATTGTGCTTATAGTCTCACAAAGTGTAATGCCGATTTGACATTTTTACCAGCACATGCTATCATTTTATCAATTATTGCTATTGTATTCTCTTACAGCGCAAAACCATGCTGTTGGTGCGCGCCTAGGGCAGTTAGACACCCCAATTAGATAAAATTATTTTCTCCTCAAAAAAAGCACTTGAAAAAGCACAAACAATATGTTACAATTTAATGAACGAACAGACAATCGGAGGTGACGACTCTTGGCAAACGATACAATGGTAATAGAAACACCCCATGATTTGAATGGCCGCGCCGTTAAAGCCAATCAATGTCCCGATGAAATGGAGCAACTGATTTCTGATTTCAAGCCCTTTTTACACAGTCGTGCCGCGAAATATGCGTCAAACGGCAGCGGGGTTGAGCAAGATGAGTTGTTCAGCATCGCCATGGTCGCTTTTTACGAGGCTATTCAAGGTTATAACATTGACAAAGGGCATTTCTTCCCCTTTGCCAGCAATGTCGTGCGGTGCAATATTCTCGATCATATGCGCAAAGTTTACAGGCGCGAAAGAAGAGAAGAATTGCAATTGGACGAAGAGTGGGAAGAAGGCCACTCTTCAGTCATGAACGAAATGTCAGTGCGGGCCTATGAAAAAACACGACGGCGCGAATCCATTGTGGATGAAATTGAGCAGTTCAAAGCTGAATTGGCGCATTGGGGCATTACCATGGAAAGCCTCGCGGCACAGTCGCCCAAGCACAAAAAGCTTGCCGAAACTTACGCAGTATTGATTGCGCAAATGCTAGAATCGCCTGAGATTTTACAGACCATCCAAATCAAGCGTTATTTTCCTGTCAAAGAGATTTCAAAAATTTCAGGATTACCCCAAAAAAAGTTGGAACGCGCGCGAACATTTATAATAGCATCAATTATCATTAAGATGGGAGATTATGATATTTTGTCAGATTATGTAAGCGTCGGAGGAGCAAGCGCATGAAGGCCATTGTTATGAGCCATGAAGACGGCGGCACCTATGTATTGGATAAGGCAGGCGCCTTTAAGTTTGTAAAAGGATATGAGTCACAGCCAATAGGCCAAGAGATTGAACTGGAACCCGTGCTGCGAAAAAAAAACGAGGCAAGTAGGGAGAGGTCTTTTTTCCATACTTTCAAACCTGTTCTTTTGGCTGCTTGTCTAACATTCATAGTAGCATTGGGCGGTTTTATTTGGGCATGGAATTCGCAAAGTCTATCTATATACGTTGATAGCAATTTCAGCGTTGAATTGCAATTCAACCGATTTAATCGTCTCATCTCAACAAGAGCGCTCAATGACGACGGCGTGGAAATTGCTGATAATCTAGGGACGGGGTTAACACCTGCCGAGGCTGTTGTCAGCGTTGTTCGTGCGGCAAAGCAAAACACCAATGGCGAACCGCCAGCGGTGTTGATCAGTTTTCCCAATTGCACCTCTTATGACGCGGAAACACCGGCCATTGCCACCGCCATTTCGCAGAATGAGCTGGCTCACTTAGATATCACAAAATTGTATGCCGGCCGTTATCGGGCGTTGGCACGCGAACTGAGCGTCTCCCCCGGCCGATTGCGGTTGGTGAAGTATATGTATGACAATAGTCCCCAAACGCTTGACGAGTTACTGGATAAGCCGTTGGTTGACCTAAAAGATGCCGTTACCTTTATCGAAAGACCCTGCCCTGCGTAACTTAAATCGGCTGTTAAGCGGCGTAACAATTAACGACAAAACACCCTTTAATCCATTGGAGTTGTTTTGTCAAGGGCTGTTTTTTTAACCGTAGAAAAACCCCATAGGGTAAAGGCGTGAAAATCCTTTCCCTATGGGGTTTTACGTAGATAGTATTCATTTTGCAACAATATATATCCGTTTTATTTATGCTCCCAATCACTCCAACTCGCATTTTCTGTTAGTGGTCGCCAACAATTAAAGCCCTTGTTTATTTATTTATCCCCTTCACTTCCACGCACCATCTGCCCAGTAAAAGCGGTTTCCTTCGCTACTAAGAGCGATTAGTTTTGCCTTGCCGCATTCCTCACCTATACTTTTAAGTGTTGCGTCTAAAAGTGTATTGAAAAACGATGCCACTTCTTGTCCTAGAATATTCAGATCGTCCATAAGCAACCCATCTTTCCCGAACATTTTACGAAAAAAACAATTCCTCTAAAACACCCCCAAAATTTCGCCTCGCACGGCGAATATTTAAGTACAAGGCAACAACAGCGCTTTTCATAACATTGCTGACCGCATTGCGTTTCCAAGATTTGAATATGGGGTTTCTCCTCCTTTTTCACCTTGTTGAGCCAACGAAAAGGATTGCAAAGCGGCTCAACGTGGACAGCATGTTATGTTAATATATACCTTTGCCGGTTTGGATCCGGCCGCGAACCACGCAATCAACGCCAGTTTTATTCTAAATATTCCCGCATTGGTTGAAGACGCTTCTGGTTTAGTCCCTGACACCAAATAATTGCAACGTTACGATGGGGAATCATTTAGGTCACACCACTGGCGACGGTTCAAGCGGCAACTACTCCACGGAAAATGATGTTCTGGAGATTTTTCATTCCAAGGCTGAAATCCATGACATAGATACTGACGGGAGTCACTACATGGCATGGGATACAGTGAGCAACGGCGGCAATGCGACGCAAGGGATACATACATTGTCAGAATTGGGCTATGTCGTCCATAGTTACACATCATTTTCACTGACGATTCCGGCGAAAGGTTGACGAAGGGCACGGGGAGTTAACACGGCTACGCAAATTTGCTGCCGTCATCCCCGTGCCCATTTGGTTATTCTACTAAGTATATTCCAGCCAACATCACTACGCCGGAGCGTTTTTCATTAAAGCGTATTGTTGTCTCAGATGTGTTTTCCTGGTCAATTTCGTCAAAATGCGTCAGCGGCGTAACTCGTTCAACGTCATATGTCTCAGCCATTCGTCCACAAGCTCGTCAGCTTCAACTGTATGACCGATATGGTGTGCCTGCACATCCTTCCCTTGTTGCAATATCAGCCTGGCAAATCATAAAATTGATGTTTTCTCATACTCTATTCTCCTAATAAAAAAAATCACCTTGCAGGATACAATCCTGCAAGGTGATTTTCATTGCTTACATCATATCATCAGCGCCATACGTGTCAATATGCAAGTGCCCACCCTCAGAAAAAGCGGAGCCTGCGCCAAACACATCGCGAAAGAAACGCCCCTGCACAAAGAGCTCACCATCAATCACCACAGAAAGCGGTGTTTCCGTCTCCCAAGTAATGGCTTCGCCATCTAAATAGAATACATCATCACCCACTACAAATTCAATCTCCTCACGAGTCATGCTCTGCAATGAAACTTCACCGGTATCAACATCCCAATCCACCCATATACCAAACATAGCCATAACCGTAGTCAATTCCGCGTGGTTGGGGAAAATGTCGTCGCCAACACGCTCAAGGCGTGAGTTTGGGACGCCTACGCCGTCAAGCATAACGGGGGCTAAATTGCTGTCGTCACCGTTACCGTTTACTATGCCACCGTTTTCATAGCCATTGTCAGGAACAGTCGGAGCCGTCTGCTCGCCGCCATTTCCGCTGTCATTACCACTGTTTCCATCGCAGGCAAAGAGCATGACCACCATCAGCATAGCCATCAGAGCCAAAGATACTTTTTTGAGTTTTAACATTACTGTCGTCCATCCTTTTTTATGTTTTGCAAGCATGCCCATTGATTATAAATCAAAGTACATGCCTCTGTCAAGAATAAACGCTAACAGAAAAAAACATTTTTTTGAAAACTTTTACGGGTTTTTGGCATTTCGTGTCAATAGAAAAGCACTACCGAATTATTTCGGCAGTGCCTTTGTCTTATGGCCTTGCGTTACATTTTGTGCTCTCCCTTCTTGCGGTTTGCTATCGGGACAAAAACCAAACCGACTATTATTATTGAGGACGCCGCGAACAGTAATGCCCACACACTTATGATTCTGTCATCCCCTGTTCCAGGGTTAGCCCTCAACTCATTTGTGAGTGGCTCCGTTGATGAAAGTGCAGTTGTCGGCGTGTTTGTTGGAGATGGTTCACTTGGTGGAGGCTCACTCGGCGGAGGCTCACTCGGCGGAGGCTCACTCGGCGGAGGCTCACTCGGCGGAGGCTCACTCGGCGGAGGCTCACTCGGCGGAGGCTCACTCGGCGGAGGC